>JALOPY010000220.1 GCA_025453735.1 bacterium
TTCTGATCATACCCCAGATCATCAATCTCAAGCACGCCCAATAATTCTAATTGCGATTCCAATAGATGCCGAAGCCTTTTTGCAAAAGAATCTTTCTGGGCTTTGATAATCATCAACTCATTTTTCATCTCAATAAGCTGCATTTTGGCATTTTCAACGATCTTCTCAGCGCGAACTTCTGCTTCTTTGACAATTAAATCTGACTCGCGCTTCGAGTTTTCCCGGGATTGATTGATGGTATGCTGGGCATTCATCAATGATTCTTTAAAAGTTTTTTCAACATCCTGGTAGTCATGAAGCTGGGTTCTTAATTTAATAACCTCATCAGAGAGATCGTTTTTTTCTTTGATTAATGACTCATATTCTTCAGCGACCATTTCTAAAAAAGTCTCGATTTCGATGGGATCATACCCGCGCAGCACTTTTTTAAAAACCTGCTTTTTTATATCTAATGGAGTAATTTTCAAGCTGACATCCTCCAGTTAGTAAAAACGTTAAAAAACAAGAATTCTGATAATTATTTTTTCGATGAGAATTACTGCAAAAACTAAAATCATTGGTGAAAGATCTAATCCACCAAAGCTGGGAACATACCGGCGAATCAAATCCAGCGGCGGATCAGTTATCTGGTAAACAAAGCGGATCAGAGGATGATATGGATTATGACGAATCCAGGATAGCAGCACTCTTATCACAATAACGAAAACATAGGCATCAGCAAGAAACTGGATTAGTTTGATCATTTAAGCATCTCATCCTTGATTTTGTTTCATTCAAAACTTGATAGTTAATTTCGTTCGCCAAAAATCGCCCGGCCCACTCGAATCATATTTGCGCCTTCTTCAATCGCCACCTCGAAATCGTTCGTCATTCCCATGGAAAGGTAGTGCATGGCAACCCGATCGATTCCGGCTTGCTCAACTTCATCCCGCAATTTTCGAAGCATTCTGAAATAGGGGCGAACTTGCTCAGGATCAGGCAAAAACGCGCCAATTGTCATTAATCCCTGCACCGCGATTCCCGGCAACCGCGCAATTTGGCGAACGAATTCTAATGTGCCTTCCGGAGTGACTCCAAATTTAGTGGCTTCTGCTGAAGTTTTCACTTCAACTAAACAGGGAATCTCCTGTTGCATCTGTATCGCATGTTTGCTGATTGCTTCGGCAAGATGCAGGCTATCCACTGAATGGATAAAATCAAAAATCGGAATTGCTTTTTTGACTTTATTGGTTTGAAGATGCCCGATGAGATGCCAGGTCGCTTGTTTTCCAATTTGCTCAAACTTTTGTTCTGCTTCCTGAACCCGATTCTCGCCGATATGCTGAATGCCGCTGTCTATCGCGCGCTGAATTTCATCGATCCCAACGGTTTTCGTCACTGCAACAAGCGTAATTTCATGTGGAGATCTGCCGGCTTTTTTGCAGGCAATCTCGATTCGCTGCTTGAGCTTAATTATATTATCCGTTAGAGACATCTTGGCGATACATTTTTAAGTTTGTAAATATACTATTTTAAGCATTAAAAATCAATAAAAATGTTTTTAAAATTGAGTAACGGTTGAAGGTGTAGTGTTATATTGAAATTACGATGTTAAGTTCCAAAATATTTAATATCCAGTTACAGATGGAATTGACCTTAATGAATTTTTGATAATTTCTTGTGTTTCGCCTTGAACTTTCTATTGATTTGCAAGTAACATTCTGTAAAAAAGATTCCCAATGCTTTTGATTCGTTTCAATTCTGGAGGCAAATAACATCCTCGCTATCTAAAACATTGCAGGCAACTATGCAGCCAATGCCATCTAATGATCAAAAAAATGAATGTCAAGATAATTCGGGTAAGAATTATTTTTAAAACTCTAATCTTTTAATTATATTGTCTTAAATTATGTTTTCAAAATAGGGAGCTAACTAGACACCACTCAAATATTTTGTAGTACCTAAAAAATCTGGATTCACATTCAAGCGCTATGCCAATCATGCAGCCGAATGGATCTCAAAATATCTCGAAGCAATGGATCAATACCCGGTGCTGGCTCAGACCAAGCCTGGTGAGATAAAATCGAATTTGCCCTCCAATCCGCCAGAAAGCCCGGAATCATTCGATCAAATATTCTCAGATTTCGATCAGATCATCATGCCCGGAATTACGCATTGGAACCATCCCCGGTTTTTTGGATACTTCTCCATAACGGGATCATATCCTGGGATCATCGGTGAATTTTTGTCCAGTGCATTGAACATCAATGCCATGCTCTGGAAAACATCACCTTCGGCAACAGAGCTCGAAGAGGTGGTTTTGGATTGGTTGCGCCAGATGCTGGGATTGCCTGAAAATTTTGATGCCGTCATCAATGATACCGCCTCGGTGGGAAGTTTGTGCGCTATGGCAGCGGCGCGGGAATTTACCAATCTCGATATCCGCAAAAAAGGATTAAGCGGCAGAAATGACTTTCCGCGATTGCGCATGTACACCTCGGATCAGGCACACTCCTCAATTGAAAAAGCAGCAATCGTGCTGGGAATTGGGCAGGAAAATATCATTAAAATTTCATCAGATGAAACGTATCGAATGAATATTAATGAGTTGGAAGCGACTTTGAAAAATGATCTCACGCATGGAATGAAGCCAGTCTGCGTAATTGCCACAATTGGCACCACTTCGACGACTAGCATCGATCCGGTGGAGGAGATTGCTGCGCTATGCATGAAATATAAAATCTGGCTGCATGTTGATGCGGCGTATGGCGGCTCGGCTGCCGTAATTCCTGAGATGCGGAGTTTATTCACAGGCTGGGAGCAAGCCGATTCCATCATCGTTAATCCGCACAAATGGCTGTTCACGCCAATCGATTGCAGCGTGCTGTTTTGCCGCAGACCCGAAGTATTGAAGCAAGCTTTCAGCCTGACGCCAGAATATCTGCGCACCGCTGAAGCTGGTGAGGTGAAAAATTATATGGATTATGGCGTGGCATTAGGAAGAAGATTTCGAGCGCTGAAATTATGGATGGTCATCCGTTCATTGGGTACCGAAAAAATCATCAACATCCTGAGAGAACACATTGCGTTCGCTCAAAAATTAGCCTGGACAATCGAGCAACATCCCAACTTCGAGCTGTTGGCTCCAGTACCATTCAGCACCGTGGTTTTTCGGTTCGTTCCCGAAAAAAAATCAAGAGAATCTGAAATCAATAACTTGAACGAAAAACTGCTGGATGAAATCAACAAGGCTGGCAAGGTTTTCCTATCGCACACCAAATTAAACGGCAAATTCGGTATTCGCCTGGCAATCGGGAATATCAAAACGACATGGGAAGATGTGGCGCTGGCGTGGGAAATAATCCAGGCAAAAGCCAGGGTATGGGAGTAGCGGAGTGATGGAATAATGGAATTTTGGAGTAATGGAGTTATGGAGTAATGATGCCAGGGAGCAATGGAGTTAAGCCGTCAGGCTTTTAATAATGAGGATTTCTTCGGCAACTCCATCACTCTATTACTCCACTACTCCAAAATTCTATTGCATTTTGAAAAATATCTGATTATAATACCCATCAAGAATACCCGGATGAAAACAGATCGAAAATCATGGTGCAATCGCATTACCTCTATTTTTTGAAACACAACATCGAAAGCAGACTGTTCCGAATCAGACAACCACTGCTGGCAAGCTTTAAAATCACCTATCGCTGTTTCTTGAAATGCCGCTCCTGTCCCTTCTGGAAAATGGAGCCTTTGCGCATTTCAAATCATCAGGCAAAAGAAATAATGGACGAATTTCATCGAAGCGGCGTGCGATTAGTGATTTTTGAAGGAGGTGAGCCATTCCTCTGGCGCGATGACGATTATCGTCTGGAAGATCTGGTGCGATGCGCCAAACAAAAATTTTTTCGAGTTGGCATCACCACAAACGGAACGCTTCCGATTGCAACCGAAGCTGATGTCGTCTGGGTCAGCATCGATGGATTGCTGCAGACCCATGAAAAGAATCGCGGAAAATGTTTTGAAAAAATAATGGCAAATATCGAAGCATCTTCACACCCGAATATTCTGGCACACATCACAATCAATCGACTGAATCACCAGGAAATTGCCACACTGATTAAATTTCTGGCTGAAAAAGTACGAGGGATCACCATTCAATTTTATTATCCCTTTCCCAACTCTGACGATCTCTGGCTGCCAGAACCAGATAGAATTGCTGTTCTAAACCAATTAATCGAATTGAAGCGAAACGGCTATCCAATTTTCAATTCCATTGCCACGCTGGAAGGATTGAAGAAAAACACCTGGAAATGTCACGACTGGCTCATCGCCAATGCCGAGCCCGATGGCCGAATGAACATTGGCTGCTACCTGAAAGATCGCGCAAAAATTTCCTGTGAGAAATGTGGCTTTGCAGCGCATACCGAAATCGCCAGAGCGTATGATTGGAATTTCGGAGCGATTTGGGCGGGACAGAAGACTTTTAAGTTTAGAATTATTTGACTGTATCGTAATTTCGAAGTTTATAATAAAATATCACCTGAAATTCTAAAATGAAAATTATGATCAAAAATTCCCCCACAAAACACACGAAAAAGCACGGAAAATGTTTTTTAGGTTTGGACTTTCGTTTCATTTCGCGTATTTCGTGGGCACAAGGCTTTTAAATTTTAGTGCATGGATTCCTTTTAGAAATTCAGGTCATAAAAAATTTTTACAATGAGCATTGGAGTGAAAGGAGCTTCACGGAGAATTTTTCAGTTATCCTTTTATAGTTAAATGACTCCAATTCAACTCTGTTTCCTCTGCTTCTCATTGTGGGAGATCACTGAAAAATTAGCAGTGAGCTTTTCGATTGCTTTTCATTCATTAATTTGTATCGCTACGTTCCTAATCTGGACAAGCCAGAATCAAGCAAACCAGCGACCGCAAATGGTTCGAATTATGCAAATTTCGCTGCTTAATCATTGAGGCAATTTGCATAATTTGCGCAATTCGCAGTCAAACAAATTTTAGAGGCTAACGGCTGAAAGCTGAAAGCTAAAAGCTTTAAAATAGGAGAAAAAAAATGTTCCAAAAATTTTCAAATTCGACATTAATTGTAATCATTGTGCTGGGATTCATTTTTTGTAGTCCCGCTCCAAACAATCAAGCTGCGGACAAGCTTTATCCGCCGATCCAATCCTACAAAGCTGGTTATCTAACAGTCTCTGATGTACATGAAATTTACTATCAACTTGGCGGCAATCCCCAGGGAAAGCCAGTAATGGTGCTTCATGGCGGTCCAGGAGCAGGATGCTCGGCTCATGATTTCCAGTACTTCAATCCTCAGAAATTCCACATCATTTTGCATGACCAGCGCGGCGCAGGCATGAGCAAGCCATACGCTGAATTAAAAGAAAATACGACTTCCAATCTGGTGGAAGATATTGAAAAACTAAGAAAGCATCTGGGGCTTGATAAAGTGCTTCTGTTTGGCGGCTCCTGGGGTTCGACTCTGGCGCTGGCTTATGCCGAAGCTTATCCGCAAAATGTCAGTGGGATAATTTTGCGCGGCATTTTCACCGCGGCAAAAGAGGAAATCGATCATTTTTATCATGGCGCCACCGCGACTTATTTCCCAGAAAATTTTGAGATGCTGATGAAACAAATCGATCATCCGGAACAAAAAAATTATCCGACTCAATTGCTGTCGAAAATTCAAGGTCTGGATTCTGTGGCGAGCCATGAAGCTGCCAAAGCGTGGGCGCGTTATGAAGGCAAGATCGCATTTCTCAATATGCCGGATCAGCGATTGGAAAACATCCTGACCCGCTGGCCCTTTTTTGCCTTTTCGTTGATCGAAAATTATTATATGGCGAATGGCTGTTTTTTGAAGGAAGGACAATTACTGGACAACACCGATAAAATTGCTGACGTTCCCACTATCATCGTCAATGGACGATACGATGTAATCTGTCCGCCGATCACAGCCTTTATATTGCACAAAAAATTAGCAAAATCAAAATTATGGATTATTGAAGGCGCCGGACACTCTGCCAGCGAACCAGGGATCGAAGTGGCGCTGGTGCGGGCGGCGAGAGAATTTGAAAATTAATTATTGAGAGCATTCTAAAAACCGCTAATTCCGCTATTTTTACCAATTGCGCTAATTTGAACTTCAAGAAAATCAATTCGCCTAAATTAGCGAAATTAGCGGTCAAAGACTTTTTAGAGTGGACTCATTAATGATTTCTTGACAAGCTGCTTTTTAAAAAAAATCATATCAATTCAGGCAAAGGAGAGAGACTTTGAATCTCAGAAAAACAAAATTGGCATTCCTTCTTTTTCTTGCTATTTCTATTATTGTATCATTTTCTATCTGTTTCGCCCAACTCAACACCCGCACCGAAATCGATATCCCGGACATCCCCGGCTATATCACTTTAAAATGCGACTTCCACATGCATACCGTTTTTTCCGACGGCGACGTCTGGCCCACGGTTCGGATCGAAGAAGCCTGGCTGCAAGGATTTGATGCGCTTGCCATTTCGGATCATATCGAATACTTGCCGTATAAGGAAGATATAAAACCGAATCACAACCGCCCGTATGAAATTGCCAAACCGAGAGCAGATGAATTGGGAATCATTCTGATCAAAGGGGCTGAAATCACCCGAAGCATGCCGCCGGGACATTTCAATGCTATTTTTCTGCAAGACATCGATCCACTCGACACCAAAGAATGGCGCGATGCCATCAAAGCTGCCAATGACCAGGGAGCGTTCGTATTCTGGAATCATCCCGGCTGGCGTCAGCCCGATGAGATTCCGATCTGGTATGATGAGCATACTGAGCTTTTTCAAAACGGATCTTTTCAGGGGATCGAGATTGTTAACGAGTACAGTTTTTATCCGAAAGCCTACCAGTGGGCGCGGGACAAAAAACTTACAATCCTGGGAAATTCGGATGTGCATTCTCCGATTCATCAAACTTATGACCTGACTCAGGGCGAGCATCGACCGGTCACGCTGGTATTTGCCAAAGAGAAATCAGAGCAAGCCATCAAAGAAGCGTTGCTCGCTCGAAGGACAGCAGTTTATCATAACGATTTGCTGATCGGCGAGGAGCAGTTTTTAAAGCCGATTTTTGAACAAGCGATCAAAATTCTTAATCCGAGTGTGTCGATTAAAGGATCAGGCAGAGC
>JALOPY010000221.1 GCA_025453735.1 bacterium
CGAAATACCAAAGGATCGGCTGTCCCAGCAATTGAATTCTGGAATTCCAGTGAATCTAAGCAATGGCAAACAAGTGTTGCTTCGGTGGATGTCGTTCAGCGATATTCCGGGCGTTCTCGATCTGGAACGACGGATATTCCCATCTCCCTGGGTCTATGAAAGTTTTGCTTATGAGTTAACCAATCGGAATTACAACATTTCGATGGTTGGTGTGATCGGAAACCAGGTGATTGCATACAACGTGACTTATCTGGTTGTTGATGAAATCCATATTAGCAATATTGCAGTTTCGCCAGCATTTCGCCGATTGAAAATTGGCGAGACTCTGTTATGGATTTCTTTAGAAATCGGCAAAAGCAGCGACTGTCAATTTGCCCATCTTGAAGTACGGAAGAACAATATAGCAGCGATTTCCCTGTACAAGAGGTATGGCTTTCAAATCATCGGGCTGCGGAAAAATTATTATGAGAATGAAAAAGAAGATGCTCTGTTAATGAGCCTTAATCTAGAATCGGAGATCAAACATGGCTTGGTTCAAACGAAGTAGCGCTGGCATAGCTCCGCAAGAGAAAAAGGAATTGCCAAATGGGCTATGGCTCAAGTGCGAAAAATGTGATGAGATCATTTACCAAAAAGAGCTGGATCGAAATTTATGGGTCTGCCTCAAATGTGGGTATCACATGCGAATGAAAAGCAAAATGTACATCAAAATTTTGCTGGATGATGGCTCGTTTGAGGAATTCAATGCGCACATCAAATCGGTGGATGCGTTAAAATTTAAGGCGCAAAAAAGATATCAGGACCAGCTAAAAACCACAGTCAAAAATACTGGCATGAACGATGCTGTCATTACTGGATTTGGCAAAATTAATTCATATCCTGTCGTGTTTTGCGTTATGGATTTCTCATTCATTGGCGGGAGCATGGGATCGGTGGTCGGTGAAAAAATTGCCCAGGCCACTAAACAATCAATCGAGAAAAAGCTGCCGCTGATTATTATCTCTGCGTCTGGCGGAGCCCGAATGATGGAAGGCGCATTGTCGCTCATGCAAATGGCAAAGACTTCTGCCTACATTGCTAAGTTATCGGATTTAGGACTGCCATACATTTCCATCATCACCAATCCCACGACCGGAGGCGTCACTGCAAGTTATTCTATGCTTGGCGATATCATTATTGCCGAACCAGGGGCATTGATTGGCTTTGCCGGTCCCCGCGTGATCAAACAAACTATCGGACAGGATTTACCTGAAGGATTTCAAACTTCAGAATTTTTATTGAATCATGGATTTATTGATGTGATTTTTACCCGAACAGAGATGAAAGAAAAATTGACGCTATTATTGGAATTTTTTGGATGTCAGAAAGAGGAAACAGATGAAAGCCAGGAAGCCAGTGAAAATTCTCCTAACGAATGATGATGGAATTAACGCGCCCGGATTGCATGCATTATGTCAGGAAATGAAAAATCATGGCGAAGTTTATGTTGTCGCTCCAGACAGTGAACAGAGCGCTGTCGGACATGCGATTACACTTTCCGATCCCTTGCGAGTTCAGAACTTCTATAAAAATGATGATTTTTTTGGATATGCGGTGAATGGCACTCCTGCCGATTGCGTCAAGATTGCTTATTGGGCGCTGGAAATAAAGCCGGATATTTTAATATCAGGAATAAATTTGGGATCAAATACCGGAATAAATATCATCTATTCCGGGACCGTTTCCGCAGCGACTGAGGGGATGTTTCTCAATATCCCGTCTTTTGCGATATCTTTGACGACCTTCACCAATCCCAATTTTTCTGTTGCTGCAAAATTTGCGGCAAAGCTGTCAAAATTAATCTTAGCAAAGGGATTGCCCCAGGGCACGCTTTTGAATGTGAATGTTCCAGCAGTTCAAAATGAAAATGAAATCACGGGAGTTATGATCACCCGACAGGGTCGTGCAATGTATCGTGAAGAGTTCGATAAGCGAACCGATCCGCATCATCGGCTGTATTACTGGCTTACTGGTCAAAAGGTCAAGTTAGAAACCGAACCCGATGTGGACGATCGGGCGATTTTAAACAACAAAATTTCGATAACGCCGGTGCAGTTTGATTTGACGAATTATGATTTTTTGGAGGAGTTGAGGGAGTGGGGGATAAACTATTAATTTGAGTCGGATTTTCTAAAATTGAAAAAATGAATCATTTTATGCTTGAAGCATTAGATATTTTTAACAATATCGAAGGAATGCTTTGTGCTGACACACGGGCACAATATAATCATGAGAAGCCTTTGCCGTTTTATTCTAATCCATCAAAAAGTATAAAACTTTATCAGGGCGATTCTCTTGCTATATTGAAAAAAGTTCCTGATTGTTGTATTGATATGATTTTTGCTGATCCTCCTTATTTTGGAAACCAATCAGGATTGATTATAAAACGAACTGATGGCCATGCAGCGACTTTTGATACACAGAAGGCTCAATGGGCTTATTCCAAATCTCTCAATTATCAGTTTGAATTTCATTATACATGGCTCAAAGAAGCTCAGCGCATTCTAAAACAAGGCTCCACGATCTGGATAACTGGAACATATCATAGCATCGGAGTTATTAATGTTGTACTTCAAGATTTAGGTTTCAAAATACTAAATGATATAATCCTTCACAAAAGAAATGCCCCGCCAAATTTCAAAGGCTCGTGCTTCAGGGCTGTCACTGAAACAATGCTTTGGGCAAAGAAAAATTCGAGCGGAAGGACAAGATTTAATTACAGAGTTATGAAAGAATTGAACGGCGGGATTCAGATGAAAAATATCTGGGAGTATTGGGCAGAGAAAAATCCGTTTCGCCATCCCGCTACAAAACAGCCGATTGTTCTGGAATATGCAATCCTGGCTGGGAGTAATGAAGGAGATGTCATTCTCGATCCCTTTGCTGGCTCAGGTACTACTGGATTTGTGGCTCAAGGACTCAATAGAAAATGTATCATGATAGAGATCGACCCAAACTATTGTCAATTGATCGAAGACCGACTCGAAGGAAAATATGGAGAATTCAGCAGAAAGACAAAAGCTAAAAACGAAATTTAAAGATCAACTTCTTCAGCATGTTGATCTGTTCAATGCAGCCGTGTCCACTGGAGAAGGCGATTGGGTCGTCAAAGGATTCATTGATATTGCCAAGAATATTTACACCATATCCGTTGATACTAAAGTTATCTCAAAAATAATGGAGCTGCTCCTGTTTCCGAGGATTTGTCAATTTGCTCAAGAGAATGGTTATAAAATGGTGCTCTGCAAAGAGCAAAATTTTTATCCTGACATCTCGTTTATGGATGGCAAAAACGTCAAATATGCGGTCGATCTCAAAAGCACCTACAGAAAGAATGGAAAAGAAGTTAACGGCATGACATTAGGGGCATTCACAGGATATTTTCGGGATCGAAAAAGTAAAAAGAATATTACGTTTCCCTATGATCAATATGTTGGGCATTTTGTTCTCGGTGTGATCTATTCCAGAACTGATAAAAATGTAGATGAAAGAAATATATATAAGTTGGATGACCTCAGAAACATTACTTCTGTTATCAGGGATTTCTCCTTCTTTGTCCAGGAGAAATATCGGATTGCCCTTGACCGTCCAGGAAGTGGCAATACAAAGAATATCGGTTCTGTGATCAAGATTGATGAATTGATTCAGGGAACAGGCCCCTTTGCCGATCTGGGAGAAGATGTTTTTGATGACTACTGGATGTATTACCTTACCAAAGACATGGCAAAAGCCGTTGACCTGAAAGAGGCTCCATACAAGAATCTCAAAGAATATAAAGATTATAAGAAACTGAAACGATAAGATGCGTACAAATCTGGCTACAAATATTTCTCGGCAGATTGCTTTAATTGAAAACGATCGGGTTTTTCCATCAACAAGATTTCAGGGTAGCAAACTGAAAATAGTGGATTGGATCTGGGATGCCATCAAAGATTTAAAATTCGATTCTTGCCTCGATGCCTTTGGCGGCACCGGAAGCGTCGGCTATTTGCTAAAAAAGAAAGGGAAAAAAGTTGCCTACAATGATATCTTAAAATTTAATTGGTATTTTGGTCTGGCATTGATCGAAAACGAATCTGTGAGGCTTTCAAAAAATGAAGTTGACTTCCTAACTAAGAAGCATGGAGATGTTAAATACCCAACTTTTATTGCCGATAATTTTCAGGATATTTATTTTACCGATGATGAAAATCTATGGATCGATAGGGTTGTGACCAATATCGAATTGCTTGATAATATTTATAAAAAAGCTCTGTCATATTTCGCTCTCTGTCAGGCATGCATCATTAAAAGACCGTTTAATCTTTTTCACAGAAAAAATCTTTATATACGTTTTTCGGATGTGGAAAGAAATTTTGGAAATAAAGCGACCTGGGATAAGCCATTTGAAAGCTATTTTAGAAAATTTGTCGAAGAGGCGAATCAGGCAGTTTTCTCCAATGGTCAACAAAATACAGCTCTAAATCTTGATGCTTTCAGCCTCGATGGAAAATTTGACCTTGTTTATATCGATACTCCTTATATATCAAATAGAGGAGTCGGCGTAGATTATTTTAGCTTTTATCATTTTCTGGAGGGGCTGGTCAATTATCATGACTGGAGCGAAATGATTGATTTTCGCTCAAAGCACAAACGGCTAAAGGGAAACGGCTCTGTCTGGATTGATAAAAAGGAAATCTACTATGCATTTGAAAGGTTATTCGCTAAATTCAGAAATAGCATTTTAGTCGTTTCCTACCGATCAGATGGCATCCCTGAAATTGAAGAGCTTAAAAATATATTAAAAAAATACAAGCCAGTAGTGGAAGAATCAAGGCGAAAAAATTATAAATACGTTTTAAGTCATAATGAATCTGAAGAAGTTTTGTTAATTGGAAAATAGCATTTGACCAAAACCATGACCGACCTCCACCAGGAACTCATTTTAATTCTTGACTTCGGCTCTCAGTACACCCAGCTCATCGCTCGCCGGGTGCGGGAGCAGGGCGTTTATTCTGAGATCAAGCCGTTCAATTTTCCTTTGGAAAGAATCAAAGCGCTGGCGCCGAAAGGAATTATTTTATCTGGCGGCCCTGCTTCGGTCTATCAACTCGATGCGCCGCTTCTTGGCAAAGAAATTTTCGATCTAAATATACCGATCCTGGGAATTTGTTATGGCCTGCAATTGATCTCCCATCTGCTCGGCGGAAAAGTGACGAAGGCAGACCATCGGGAATATGGCCATGCCATGCTGGAAATTTCTACCGCTCATCTGTTGCTCGAAAATATAGCACACCAGTCGAAAGTGTGGATGAGTCACGGCGATCGAGTGGAACAATTGCCCGATGGTTTTGCGGTTCTGGCGCAGACGCCCAATGCGGTTCTGGCGCAGACGCCAAATTCACCTTATGCGATAATCAAGCATTCGACAAAACAGATTTACGGCTTGCAATTCCATCCCGAAGTGGCGCATACGGACCAGGGCGAGCGATTCATCCAAAATTTCATTTATAATATTGCTGCATGTCATGGCTTATGGACGCCGCAATCGTTTATCGAGGAGTCGGTGCAACACATTCGGCAGCAGGTTGGCTCGGAAAAAGTGATCTGCGCCTTGTCCGGCGGCGTCGATTCGTCTGTGGCAGCAGCATTGGTGAATGAAGCTATTGGCAGCCAGCTTACTTGTGTTTTTGTCAATAACGGCTTGTTGCGATATAAAGAGGCAGAGCAAGTTTGTTATATTTTTGAAAAACAGGCGAAATTCAATTTTCGCTATGTCGATGCCAGTCAGAAATTTTTAGCTCGGTTAGAAAATGTGGTGGATCCCGAGCAGAAGCGCAAGATCATCGGGGACGAATTTATCCAGACTTTTGAAGCGGTCGCCCATGAAATTGGTGAAGTAAAATTTCTGGTTCAGGGAACGCTCTATCCGGATGTGATCGAAAGCGTTTCCACCAAAGGTCCTTCGGCCGTGATCAAAAGCCATCACAACGTCGGCGGCTTGCCTGAAAAAATGCATCTGAAATTGATCGAGCCGCTGCGGGAGTTGTTCAAAGATGAAGTCCGGCAGGTCGGTCGTGAGCTTGGACTTTCGGATCAATTGATTTCGCGTCATCCGTTTCCGGGACCTGGTCTTGCCGTGCGAATTTTGGGAGCGATTACTCCGGAACGAATCGCGATCGTTCAGCAGGCCGATCATATTTTTATCTCAGAGCTGCATAAAACCGGCTGGTACCACAAAGTCTGGCAGGCGTTTGCCGTGCTGCTGCCGGTGCAAACCGTCGGCGTGATGGGCGATGAGCGAACGTATGAATCCGTGATCGCGCTTCGGGCTGTTACCAGTGAAGACGCCATGACGGCCGACTGGGCAAAGATCGATCCGGAGGTTTTGGGCGGGGTCGCGAATCGAATTATCAATGAAGTGCGTGGAGTGAATCGCGTGGTGTACGACATCAGCTCGAAGCCGCCTGGTACTATTGAATGGGAGTAGGTTGGTGAGTGGTTAGTGGTCAGTTGTGTGTGATTATCATTAA
>JALOPY010000222.1 GCA_025453735.1 bacterium
GTCATGCCTTGCAGCAATTAGAAACGATGGCGATCTCAGCGGACATTATCGGCTCTCTCACGCTTGATGGCTTGAAGGGATCAAAAAAAGCGTTTGATGCGAGAATTCAACAGGCTCGCGGTATTCCCGGGCAGATCGAAGTCGGGAAACTGGTTACATCATTGCTGAAAGATAGTGAGATACTGGACTCACATCGTGACTGCAAGAAAGTTCAGGATGCCTATAGCCTGCGATGTATGCCGCAGGTGCATGGCGCGGTTCGGGAAGCGATCCGATTTGCACGAGGGATTCTGGAAATTGAAATTAATAGCTGTTCAGACAATCCACTGATTTTTGCAGAGGATGAAGAAATCTTATCCGGCGGGAATTTTCATGGGCAGTCGATTTCGATGGTGAGCGATCTCCTGGGAATTGCGTCGACGTATCTAGCTAACATTTCAGAACGGAGAATCGAGTACATGCTGGATCCCAATACCAGCGATATGGCCGGATTTCTCACCGAGGAAGGCGGAATCAATTCAGGTTTTATGATCGCCCAGGTGACGGCTGCCAGCCTGGCTTCCTCCAACAAAGTTCTGGCGCATCCCGCATCGGTGGATTCGATTCCGACTTCGGCAAACAAAGAAGATCTGGTGAGTATGAGCTGCCATGCCGCGCAAAAAGCCCTTGAAATCATCGAAAATACCAGGTATATTCTGGCAATAGAATTGCTCTGCGCGTGTCAGGCAATTGACCTGAAACGACCTCTAAAAACGAGCGAGCCATTGGAAAAAGTTCATCAATTCGTCAGGCAGCAGATTCCCCGTCTTCTGAACGACCGGGTGATGTATTCTGAAATTGAAGCAGCCCAAAACATGCTCAAATCAGGAAAAATAAGTGAAATCGTCAAACCATATTTAGCATAAAGTTTGGTTTTAAAATAATGGAGTGTGGCATGATAAAGAACGAAAAAATAATCGGTGAAGGCATAACATTTGATGATGTGTTATTAGTTCCAGCCAAATCGAACGTGCTCCCCAAAATGGCTGAGACGCGAACCAGATTGACCCGAGGAATTGAATTGAATATCCCACTGGTTAGCGCGGCAATGGATACTGTCACAGAATCGGAACTGGCAATAGCAATTGCGCGGGAAGGTGGCATTGGCATCATCCATAAAAATATGTCGATCGAGCGCCAGGCAGAAGAAGTTGATCGAGTGAAACGCTCCGAAAGCGGAATGATTTTGAAGCCAATCAGTATGGCTCCCGATAATTTGCTGAGTGATGCGATCCACGTCATGAACAAATACCATATCTCTGGAATTCCTATTGTTAAGGATGATCGCTTGGTTGGAATCATAACGAATCGTGACCTTCGATTTGAGACAAATCTAAAGTTGAAGATCGAAGACGTGATGACACGTGAGAATTTAATAACTGCTCCGGTGGGAACCACGTTAGAACAAGCAGAAAAAATCCTGCAAAAGCATAAAATTGAAAAATTGCTGGTCGTTGATAATGAAATGCGGTTAAAAGGTCTGATCACAGTGAAGGATATTCAAAAAAAACGTAAGTTCCCACTCGCGGCAAAAGACGTTCATGGGAGACTGAGAGTTGGCGCCGCTGTTGGAGTGAGACCGGATCTGGACAAACGTGCAAAAGCGCTTATCGATGCAGGCGTCGATGTTCTCGTCGTTGATACGGCGCACGGACATTCTCAAGGCGTCATCGACGCGGTTCGAAAATTAAAAAAAGAATTTACTGGATATGAAATTATCGCCGGAAATATCGCGACTGCTGCGGCTGCTGAAGATTTGATCAAGGCAGGCGCCGATGCAGTAAAAGTTGGAATCGGACCCAGCGGAATTTGCACCACCAGAGTTGTGACTGGCGTGGGGGTCCCGCAAATTTCAGCTATTATGGAATGCGCTAAAGTTTGCAGCAAACATGGAATCCCTCTTATTGCCGACGGCGGTATCAAACAAACCGGCGATATAGCAAAAGCGATTGCAGCCGGAGCTGATACTGTTATGATTGGCAACTTATTTGCCGGCACACAGGAAAGCCCGGGCGAGACCATTTTTTTTGAGGGCAGAAGCTTTAAAGTTTACCGGGGAATGGGCTCTATCGAAGCCATGAAACAGGGAAGCAGTGATCGCTATTTTCAGGAAGCTGATGATACCAGCAAGTTTGTCCCGGAAGGCATTGAGGGACGCGTCCCCTATCGTGGCTCTCTAAGTGAGACAATTTATCAAATGATTGGGGGATTAAAAGCATCAATGGGTTATTGTGGCGTGAAAACTATTGCTGAGTTAAAAGAAAAATCAAAATTTATGAGGATTTCACTTGCAGCTTCGAGGGAAAATCATCCACATAGTGTGATCATCACTAAAGAAGCGCCAAATTATAAACTTTTAAATAATGCATAAAAAAAAAGAGATCGGAGTCCTATTGCCCAACCGGAATTAGGGGGAGTTACCGGTCGTAGCTAGCCTCTCCGATCTCAGTCTCTTAAAATAATCTATTTATTATGATAATGAATTCGCGTATCTCGCTAACTTAGATTTTTTATTTGCAGCTTTATTTTTAGTAATAACGCGTTTCGCAGCAAGCTTATCCAGCAGCGCATAAGTTTTGCTTAATTCTTGTTGCATCACTGCTTTATCAGTTACCCCTCGCACTTTTTTAATTGAAGTTTTCATCATCGATCGATAGCTTGTATTTCGTTGATTTTGCTTCTCGTTCGTCTTCACACGTTTTTCAGCAGATTTATGTCGCGGCATAGCTCCCTTTCAATTCAAATTTAAATATCAGTTATTGCTCAAATTCGTGCTCAATATACTAAAAAAAATTTAAAATGTCAATAGAAAATTTTGTAAAATAATTTGCCGACAATTTTGCCCCCGTTTGCAAAATGAGTTTCACTCAAATTAAATGATTGAAGCTTTGATTAACGCTATTTGCCAGGAAATTAACATTGCATTTAAAAAACAATTTTCTTATATTTGACCCGATGAAATATAACAATCACTCAGTTTGGAAAGCAAAAATGAAAAAAATTCTGTTTGTAATTTTTTTACTCACCGCGTCCTCTGGCCTGGCACAAACAAAATTCGTGACGACCATCCACCCTTTTAAGCAAATTTTGAAAGAAGTCATCCGAAACCATGGTGAAGTTTATGGAATTTTGCCACCAGGGGCATCGCCGCATACCTACGAATTGCGTCCATCAGATGTTCGATTCGTTTCCAACGCAAAAGCATTATTTTTTGGCTCAGAAAACCTGGATGCCTGGGCGCTAAAATTCCCCACTTCAAACCAGATCGAGCTAATTACATTGGTCGCTCCAGATGCTTTGATCTATTTTCAAGAAGAACATCCCGATCACCAATCAGAGATTCATCATGATCGAGAACAGGATGAGGGGCATCATCATTCAGGAATCGATCCTCATTTCTGGACTGATCCGCTGACTGTGAAAACCATGCTGCCAGCGTTAGTGGAAAAACTATGCGGTCTCGATCCTGCTGGGTGTGAAATATTTAAGAGCAATTCCGATAGATTTTCCCGGCAGTTGGATAGCTTGCATATAAAATTGAAAGCAATGCTTGCCCCGATTCAGGGCAGCAAAGTCATGATCTCGCACCCGTTTTTTCAATATTTTTTTCAGCGTTATGGCATAAACCTGGTCGGCATCATCGAAGCAACGCCTGGCAAAGAGCCAACGCCGAGACAACTCAAAGGATATATCGAGCAGATCGAGCAAAAACAGGTCAAAGCCATTTTCGATCATATTCAATTGCCGGATCGAGCATCCAAATTGGTAGCCGAAGCTGCTGGTCTAAAAGTCTGCCATCTTGATCCGCTGGGCGGCGTTTCTGGGCGACAAAGCTACGATGAGCTGTTGCTTTATAATGCGAAACTGATCCTGGAGGCGCTGCAATGAACGGCTTTGCTGTTGAGGTAAATAATCTCTCAGTGAAATTTGAGGACCATATTGCATTAACTGATTTATCCATGCAAATCCCCAAAAATTCATTTGTTGCCATCGTGGGTCCCAATGGAGCAGGAAAGTCCACATTTTTAAAAGTTCTTCTGGGATTGATCAGCCCCACAACAGGACAGGTGAAAATATTCGGCAAAACTCCCCGGCAAGTTGATCCCAATTTAATCGGTTATGTGCCCCAGTTTAAAACTATGGATCGCAGCTTTCCTGCTGTCTCCATCGAGCTGGTTTATACAGGGCTGAGCCGAAAATGGCCCTGGCGATTAAACCAGGATTCCAAAAATAAAGCGTGTCAGGCGTTAGATCAGGTCGGAGCCACGCATTTAGCCCATCGTCCCATTGGCAAGCTTTCCGGCGGAGAGTTGCAACGAGTCTGTCTTGCTCGCAGCATCGTTCGTCAGCCAGAACTGCTGATGCTCGATGAGCCAGCGACCGGAATCGATACCATTGGGGAGGAGGACATGTATCGCATGCTGGAAGCCTATCAAAAACAATCTGGCGCAACGGTGATGATGATCACTCACGATTGGCACGCCGTCACACACCATGCCAATTATGTATTATTACTGAATCGAAAGCAGATCAGCTTTGGTCCGCCTGAAAAAACGTTGCAAGAGGATAATCTTCGCATGGCTTATGGACATATCGGTCACAAACACGCTTTAAGATTTTTGGTGAACTCCAA
Source organism: bacterium (assembly GCA_025453735.1). Classification (GTDB taxonomy): domain Bacteria; phylum Zhuqueibacterota; class Zhuqueibacteria; order Thermofontimicrobiales; family Thermofontimicrobiaceae; genus JALOPY01. The sequence goes on from JALOPY010000222.1 coordinate 4,673, forward strand.
TGGCTGAAATTCTTACATTACCTTTTATGCAGCGGGCATTAATCGCCGGCGTGCTGGTCGGATTCTTAGCGAGCTATTACGGTGTTTTTGTGGTTCAGCGAGGCTTGAGCTTTTTGGGCAGTGGCTTAGCACACGCGGCGTTTGGCGGCGTTGCCCTGGGTTTGCTCCTCAATACCGAGCCGCTGTGGATTGCAGTTCCGTTTACGGTGCTGGTTGCAATCGGCATCTTCTGGGTTCGAGATAAAACTGAGTTGGGCAGCGATACCGCGGTTGGAATTTTCTTCGCTGTCTCGATGGCGCTGGGAATCATTTTTATCTTTCTTAAAAAAGAATATGCCAGCGATGCCTTTACCTATTTGTTTGGCTCGATTTTAGCTGTTACCAAAACCGATCTCAAAATTACTGGCGCTGTCGTTTTATTGACGTTGTTGACCTTGCCGCTCTGGCGACGTTGGGCGTATGCGTCGTTTGATCGCGAATTGGCAGAGACCGATCATCTCGCCGTCGATCGGGATGATTATTTGCTCTCCATATTAATTGCGGTTACCGTGGTGGTAGCGATTAAGGTTGTGGGAATTGTGTTGATCGCGGCGTTTTTGGTCATTCCCGCAGCCACATCACGACTGCTCTCCCGAACTTTTCGGCGCATGACCATCCTGTCGATTATTATCGGCGTGATCAGCGCTTTTATTGGACTGTGGCTGTCTTATTATCTCGAC
>JALOPY010000223.1 GCA_025453735.1 bacterium
GGCTATGGGCAGGATTTCACCGCCGCCATTTCAAGAGACTGGAATGGCAAGGTGATTGAAGATGTGATTAAAGTCACAAAATACCTGGCGAAATTAGATTACATCGATGCGGATCGTATCGGCGCGATGGGCTGGTCTTATGGCGGCTATGCCATGAACTGGCTGCAAGGTCATAATGACGAAGGTTTGTTCAAATGCCTGGTTTCGATGATGGGCGTTTATGACCTGCGCTCCATGTTCGGCGCCACGGAAGAGCTCTGGTTTCCCGAATGGGATCTGGGCGGACAGCCGTGGAATTCGGAGTTGTACAAAACCATGTCTCCTTCCAATTACGTTCAGAATTTCAAAACGCCAATGCTGGTGATTACTGGCGAGTTAGATTACCGTGTGCCGTACACCCAGAGCTTGCAATTATTTACCGATTTGCAAAAAATGGGCGTGCCATCTCGATTGATCGTCTTCAAAAATGATGGGCATTGGCCCCACGGTGTGAAATCGATGCCATTTTATTACAATGCGCATCTGGATTGGTTTCATCAATATCTGGGCGGCGAACCTGCGCCATACAATATGAAAAAGATGTGGCGAAATTTGTAGGACAAATTGGCAATTTGTCCCAGTCCCGAGGAACGGGGCTAAGATTTGGAAGGATGTTGGAAACATCCTGATTTGCTTGAAAAAATAGGCGTACTCAACTTACTCAACTAACTTAACACACTTAACAACTCAACTAAAAAAAATGATAGATCGATTTCAAATTGCTAAAAACTGGCTGCCCCGCTACACGGGGATGCCGCTTGACAAATTCGGTGATTACATTCTCCTGACCAATTTCGGCAATTACATTAAAAGATTTGCTGAAAAATTTAATTGTGAAATTTACGGCGAAACGAAACCGATGCAGGCAGTCACCAATAACAAAGGTCTGACGATCATCAATTTTGGCATCGGTTCACCGAATGCGGCAACAGTTATGGACTTGCTCGTCGCTGTGAAACCGAAGGGCGTCCTATTTCTCGGCAAATGCGGCGGATTAAAAAAGTCCACCGAGCTGGGCTATTTTATTCTGCCCATCGCCGCGATTCGGGGGGAGGGGACGAGCCACGACTATTTTCCTCCAGAAGTCCCTGCATTGCCTTCCTTTAAATTGCACAAGTTTGTATCTGAAAAAATTCTCGAGCGGGGATACGAGTATCGTACCGGGGTCGTTTACACCGCCAACCGCCGAGTCTGGGAGCACGATCAAAAATTCCATGAACGGCTGCAACAGATGACATGTATTGCTATCGACATGGAGACCGCGACGATTTTTATCGTGGGACATCACAATGAAATTTCCCGCGGTGCGCTGCTGCTGGTGTCTGATGTTCCCATCACCCCGGAGGGGGTAAAAACTGAAAAATCCGATGAATTAGTAACTCAAAAATGGGCCGAGGTTCACCTGGAGATTGGAATCGAAGCAATGACAGAAATCGGAGAGCAGGGGGAGCATATCAAACATTTTCGCTATTAAATCGTAAAGAACAGAAAACAAAAATCACCAGGTTTAAAAAAATATTAAATAAATTTGGAGGGAATATGAATATCAATTATTTCGACGCATTGTCTCGTGCCTGGAATCGAATGGTAACCGCGTTGTTTCGTCCCTTCGATCTTGGTAAATGGTTCGTGGTCGGCTTTACCGCTTTTTTAGCCGGACTAATGGATGGACATGGTGGCGGCGGAAACGGATATCGGCGTCGGTTGGGTCGCCATCATGATTTCGGCGATGTGCTTGCTTTTCCGGCGATTGCCTGGGATTGGCTGATGGATCATCCCGGCTGGTTTGCACTCATCATCGTTGGCGTATTTTTTCTGATCATGATTATCATCATCCTCACCTGGTTAAGCTCCAGAGGCAAATTCATGTTCCTCGATAATGTCGTTCATAATCGAGCAAAGGTTACCCAGCCCTGGCATGAATTTCGCAAACAGGGGAATTCCCTGTTTCTCTGGCGTCTTGGTTTCGGACTGGTAATCCTTGCTGCGATCAGTTTATTTATCATTCAAGCCTTTTACATCGCTTCCGATATTTATGATGATGGTTTTTCCGCTCGCTTTATCGCTCCCCTTATTGGACTGGGATTATTGTTTTTGTTGTTCATTCTGGTCATTGCCTTTATCTCAGCTTTTCTAAACAATTTTGTCGTCCCGATTATGTACAAAAATCAAATCTCAACCACCCAAGCATGGAATCGCTTTTTATCGCTGTTCTCCCAGCGCTGGGGCTATTTTCTGCTGTATGGAATATTTCTCCTCGTTCTGTACATTTTGACCGTCATTGCCGTGATCACAATCGGATTGATGACTTGCTGCATTGGCATTCTGCTTTTAATTATTCCATATATTGGCTCGGTCATTCTGTTGCCGATCTCCTATACCTTTGCCGCGCTGGGTCCGGAATTTCTGGTACAATTCGGTCCCGAGTTTGATATTTTTCCACGTGCAGAAGAAACGGCTGTTGCCAATTAAAATAATCGAGAAGGATCGATGATTCCCTTTGAATCACATCAGCTTTCATCAGCACAAAAGCTGAATAGGTACATTTTCATTGCGGGCATATTGCTGATTCTCTTGTTTACCCTGTTCTGGAATCCAGAACGGGCGAATCTGTTGCCCTGCTATTTCCACGAGATAACAGGGCATTCATGCCCAAGCTGTGGACTCACGCGCTCGTTTCATGCAATTGCACAGTTAAATTTTCAGCAATCATTTGAATTTCACCCGATGGGAATGATCGTCTATTTTGCCTTGATGGTATTTGTGTTGAAATTTATTCTTGAAATAGTTTTAAAAAAAGAGATTCGACTAAGCTTGAAAGATTGGGTGAAGAAATTCGCCATCGGAGGATTGCTTTTCGTTTGGATGGGCTTATGGATTATTCGGCTTCTTCATGAATAATAAAGGCGTGGGGGATCGTTATTTGTTCAATTTATTCAGTGATTAATTTCTTCTGGGGAGGGCGCGATGTGCAAAATCATATTTCAAATTTTGCTGAGCATGACTGTATCATTTCAACTCATCGCTCAAAGCCGTCCCATTAAATCCCTTTCCATTGGCAACCAATGGTTTTACGTGCAAAAGGGATGGACTCATCCCGGCGGTGGTTATGCTTGTACCTTTAGTTACCAGGTAACCAAAGACTCATTGATTAATAATGATATTTTTTATAAGCTCGAAAAGAGTTTGGGCAATTATTATGGCAATGTGGATAGTCATGCTCCAGCTAATTATTATGAAAGAGCCGATTCTATTAAACTTGAAGTTGTTTACCAGCTTGAAACTGATAGCGTGGTTATATGTCGAGAAAAGATTTATGATTTCTCAATGAATATAGGTGAGACTTATTATAATCCAGGAGCAGTTCCGAGTCTGAATTTTTACCCTCGAGTAACGACACTGGCGAAGGGGGATACGATTCTTTTTGGTAAAAATTTAACCTATTTAAAAGTCAAAGCAGTAAGCTATTTGTTTGGTCGCTTCTGGAGCTATGGCATTATCACAATTGTCGAAAGATTTGGCATCGTTGGTATTGATCATTTAGCAGGGGATGAAAATTATTATCGAAAATTGAGAGGTGCCGTAATAGATGGCAAGGTCTATGGGGATACAACTACAATTTTAACCGGTTCCTGGGTAAAATCGGTTTACCCGCTAAACTATTCTGTGAACTGCGAATTATCTCCCAAAATACAAATCTCTTTTTTTGAACCCATCGACCCGGCAGCATTGAATATGGATAATATTCTGATTTATGCTAAGCGATCGGGAGCTTGTTCGATTGACAAAATGGATTATAGTACCAATACAAAAACCCTCGCTTTCACTCTTAATAGCGCCTTAGCAGCAGGTGAAGATGTTGATGTCACTCTAAAAAATCTATATGATATTTATGGAATTCGAATGCCGGATATATTGGCTTTTCATTTCAAAACTCAAACCACAGGCGGCACGGGTATTTTTTCAAAAAGCGATGAGTTTGTCCTGCCTCATAATCCATTAGCTCTGAATGTTGGTGATTTTGATCTGGATGATGATCTGGATTTGATTGCGGGAAGTGGATATTCAACAAATGTGCCTCGTAATTGGATTTCAATAACTCTACTCAAAAATATTATCCAAAGTGGTTTCGTTCTAATTCCATCCCAGTATCTTTTAATCCCTTATCCAGGGCTTGAAAACGAATTAGCCATTCGTGATTTGCTCCTAATAGATTTTGATCTTAATGGTGATTTAGGAATTCTACTGACTTCTAATGAAGGAACCTTTGCAATAAAGCAGAAGGAGATTGGTGGTGGTAATCTGAATGATTTGGAGCGCATCGGTAATTCATTGGGCTCGATATCTGGAGATCTTAATGGAGATGGATTCCCTGATCTGTTGGAAACAGATTGGACACAGATTTACTTCCTTATGAATTATCTTGGCAATTTTTATAGGTTATGGGATTATTTTATAACCCTTGAAGAACGTGATTATAGAATAGCCGTAGGCGATTGGAATAATGACTCATATTTAGACCTGGCAGTCACTCAACCGCTTTCAGCTAAGCTTTTGGTATTTATAAATACCTGGAAGGAGCGTTACAAATTCATTCTTCAAAATACCATCGAAAAAGTGAATGCTGCTAACTGCATTATACCCGGTGATATTGATACGGATGGCGATCTCGATCTGGTCTTTTCGAACGGAGTAGTTCTGATCAATGGTGGAATAGGACAGTTTATTCACGGGACTCCATTTAATTTCACTGGCGAAAAAATCGAATTGGGTGACATTGATGGAGATGGCGTTCTGGATGTGGTTGGAATTTCAAAAGATTCGTTAATCATTCTTAAAAATAATAGCGAAGGCGTTTTTTCGAGGTTTTTTGAATTGCCGATGGAGCATCACCCCAACTCATTGGTGATGGGAGATTGGGACAACGATGGCGATTTGGACCTTGCGGTGGCTTATGATGAATCAAACATAATCACAATTTTCAAGAATGATTATTGTCCGCCAGAACATCCAGAATTTGCTCTGGAACAGAATTTTCCCAATCCCTGTTCTAAATTGACCCATTTTTTTTATACGCTTCCTGAAAATATGAACGTCACACTTTTGATTTAGAACATCAGTGGTGAGGTGGTCGCTCGGTTATTTTCTGGCAATCAAGAAGTGGGGAAACATCTGATTTCCTGGCTTCCAGGATCAGTTTCATCAGGGATTTATTTTTTTCAAGTTCGCACATCCAAGGGAACTAAAAATTTGAAATTTTCTGTAGTGAAGTAATTTTGCGTTAAATTCATCAATGAAACAAAGGGTGGGTACGATGTGCAAAATCATATTCCAAATTTTGGTGAGCATG
>JALOPY010000224.1 GCA_025453735.1 bacterium
CAAAAGATAGAAAACGCCTACGGCTTCATCCGCGTGTTTTGGGCCCCGGGTGTGATACTTGAGCACATTATCCTGAAAAAATTGCATCACTGGCATTCCATCGTCAACTTCAAGAATTTCCGTTCCTGGAAAAACTTTCTGTCCTTGTAGTTCTTCGTTGTCGCCGGTTCTGATGATATAGAATTTGTCATTAATGATTTTTACTTCGACTGGGGGCATATCATATCCCGGGGTGAATCTTCCCCAGGGCGGAATAACCTCTGTATGCGAATCACGAAGGAATACGATTAATTCCATTAATGTCTTATAATAAGCTTCTAGATCGTTTGCTTCAATTACCCGGGGAATAAACTCCTGGACTTTTTTGTCCCAATCAATCTCTCGAAGCCTGTCCTGATGGGGAAAGGCAAATTTGGTTTGAGCCCAGATCGTCATCAATCCCCAGATTTTTTGGTCAGTCGTTCCAGTCCATTGATTTCCTTCCTTCGGTTTTTCTTGCGGTTGTGAATGAAGCATCGAAAGTTGCAGCAATAAGACCAGTGTGTAAATGATTGTTTTTTTCATCTAATCAATCTCCTTTAAATAGTTTTATATTTCGGTAAGTGGGAACATCTCCCCGGAAATCGACGACCTCGCCATTAGAGGCATAAAATAATCCTGATAGATGTTCATTCAATCGGAATGCATCAAAATAAAGATAACCATTTTTAATTGAAATCTCATGGTTTGCACTGATTATTCCATATATCTTTCGTGAATATTTTCCTACAAATTGGGTCCATTCAGGTTTATTTGGACCTGGAGGAGAATTCAGCTTCTCATTAAAGAATAAAATGACACCATCAATTTTATTTAGAACGAACAATGGCTGCTGGCTGTCGTTATCGATTACAATTTTATATTCCCCATCCATTTCAGGTCCAAAGCCTTCGACAAAAAATTCGCCGTCATGCGAAAAGAAATTGAATGGAATAAAAAAGCCTTTGCCCTGTGCACCGAACAACGAATCCTTTTTTACGACATCAAAACTTTGATCGCCACCAAATATGACATAGGTGCCTGAATATTTTGAATACTCTGCATCAGTTAATTTTACGACAGACCTCTTCGCAGGAGCTGAGCTTTTATTATTTTCACCCGATGATGAAAATTCTGCATCTCTCAATTTATCAATGATATTTTCAGCAATCTTCGAATGAATGCTTCGATGATTGGCTGAATTCGTTAAAACGATGACTCCAATATTGAGATGCGGAAGCCACTGGACACTTGTTAAAAAGCCGAATCCCCCTCCGCCATGACGATAGCCAATCTCTCCGGCTTTCTCAAAAACGTCTATTCCTAAACCGTAGCCAATTTTCTGATTGGCAACAGGAATCTTATACATCTCATCGAGATATTTTTCTGCTAACAGCACGTTCCCTTTGATTCGACCTCGGTTGAGATGGAATTGTATGAATTTAGCCATGTCCACTACATTGGTATAGCAAGCACCCGAAGGAATCATGGCATATTCCAAAGGTATCTCACTAAAACGATTGTTATGCCCAATAGCGCGATTTGATTGTTCTCGGATAACATTCCAATCAAACGAGCTTTGATCCATTTCCAATGGAAGGAATAAGCGGCTCTTCACGTATTCGGCAAAGGGCATCCCTGAACGAACCTGGATGATATAACCAGCCAGATCGATACCGAGATTGGAATAAGAATAAATCTTGCCTACCGGCGCTTTGAGCCAGGTCGTTGAGATGCTTTGCACATGCTGCTCAAATGAATCGAACTCAGTTTGATAATTATTGCCGATGGGGGCTTCATGGGTAAATCCCGCCCGATGGCTAAGAAGGTGGCGCATTGTTATCTTTCGTTCAGGATGTTCTTCGAAACGGCTGTTGACAGTAAAATCTGGCACATAAGAAGTAATCGGAGTATCGAGGGAAACCAATCCTTCCTGAACCGCAAACATCACTGCGGTTGCTGTCACTGCTTTGGATATGGATTGTAAACTAAAAGTTGATTCGATGGTTACGCTATCAGAAATTTGTTTGTTGAGAACGCCAAAAGCTTCTGCCCAAAGCACAGAGTCTTTATCCACAACGGCAATGGAGAGGCCTGGTATATCATTTTTTGAAATCGAATCCTGAGTTGCTCGGGCAAATTCTTGGAATATTTCAGAAACACTGTTGTTATAATAATATTCCATTCTTTCGTTTTGCGAGGTAGCCTGTTCATAAGGATGGGAGTTGGCGAAGGAGAGTTGTAGCAAGAAGATCAATAGAGCAACAAAGAATTTTTTCATTGATCACCTCTTTATTTTTTGATGAAAGATTTAGGGATTGGCTGTGGCTATTCCTGCTTTAGCTGACTAAAACTATCCCACTATTAAATAGGTTATGACATTTTAATTCGTGCCTGCGATTTATTTACTTGAATATAATTTTTCATCCATACGGATTTTTTGAAAATTTTGTTTCATTTCTTTGAGGTGAATGAAGAAGTAATGCTGTAACTGCGGTAGGTGCTAAGCCGATTAGACGCCACGAGTCAGCGCCGCATTATGCGAACGTATGGCGCGGAATTCACGTATCCGGAAGGCGAGCCGCCGGATGAGCCGGTACCGCCGCCAGCACCTTAAGTTTTGTTTTAGCTGGACTCCAACTCTGTGTAAAAAGTGACCGTCACCTCGCAGGTGACGGTCACTTTGCAGGTCAGGTCATCGCATCAAAATCAGTTTTTTCGATTGTGCAAACTCCCCCGCTTCCAGCCGATACAAATACACCCCACTCGCCAATCCCCTGGTCTCCCAATTTAATTTATGAATTCCAGCCGACTGCTGCTCTGCAACCAGCGTCATGATTTTTTGCCCCAGCAGGTTGTAGATGCTCAGTTCTACCTGACTGATGACTGGCAACTGATAACTGATAACTGTGCTGGAATTAAAGGGATTGGGATAATTCTGACCTAATTGGAATCGATCTAGGTTGGCTTTTGTTCCACCTGTTTCTTGCACAGTTGTGGATTCATCAAATTCGATAATATACAGCCCATCCCAATCATCGGCTAAATAGACATAATCTCCGGAAACCGCAACCCCCATTCCATAGCCATAGGTATCATAAAAACCAGCATCTTTCGGATTTGTCGGTTCGGAGATATCGACGACGCTCAATCCGCGGCTGCCGTCAGCGACATAAGCATAATCGCCATGAATACAAACACCAATTGTACTGCCCCAATTGGTGTCAAAAAAACCAACCTCGGAAGGATTCGCCTTGTCTGCAATATCGATGATTCGCAAACCAGCATAATCATCTGCGACATAGGCATAATGCCCATCGACGGCGACATCATACGCATATTCTCCAGTGTCAAAAAAACCAGTTTCGGAGGGATTGACTGGATTCGAGATGTCGATGATGCGCAGTCCTTCGGTTCCAGCAGCGACAAGAGCATAGCTGCCATCAATCGCAATCCCCTCGGCATATCCGGGTAGATTGAAATTACTCACCTTTGTTGGATTGGCTGGATCAGAAATATCGATAATAAATAACCCACTGTCTCCATCGGCAATGAAGGATGTGTTCCCAGCAACAACAATCGCTTCTGCACGACCAGGTGTATCCAGTTCCCCAGTTTCGGTTGGATTGCTCGGATCGCTCACATTGTAAATCCGTACGCCCATCCAGTTATCTGCAACATACGCGTAGCCGCCAGAAATCGCTACATTTTCAACTGAACCAGGCGTATTCACATGGCTCACTTCAGTCGGATTTGCCGGATTTGATACATCGATGATTCGCAGTCCCTGCAAATAATTTGACACAAAAGCAAAATTGCCATTCACAGTCACATCCTGTGAAAATCCAGCAGCATAGCAGCCAACTTCTACTGGTTTGGTGTGATCAGAGACATCCATGGCATATACACCACCACTTTCGAGCCCAACCAATGCTGTCGTCCCACTTGCTGTGACACTTGTCGCGTTTCCATCAGTATAAAAATTGCCGGCGATGACTGGATGTGCAGGATTCGTTACATCAATAATTTTGAAACCATTAGAGCTAAAAACGACATGGGCATAATTGCCCTCTAAAGCAATATCATACGCAACGCTTCCTCCCTCATAAAAGCCCGCTTCTGTCACATTGGAAGGATTCGAGATGTCAAAAATGCGCAGGAAACCACTCGTCGCCACATAGAGGTAGCTTCCTTTCACTGCAATGTCACGAGATCGAACATTATATATTGCCGAATCGATAGTGGCGGGCGAAGTTGGATTTGAAATATCTATGATAATGAAACCCCTTCTATAATCGATAATATAGGCATTGGCATTGTCAACAGCTAAGCCATACAGGTTATAACTCATCGGAAAATAATTTTTTTCCACAGGAGCGGCAGGATCGGTGATATCATAGGTATAAAGCCCCCGATCGCCCATCAAAATGTAAAGATAATTACCGTTAATTTTAAGATCCACACTGTAGCCTTGAAATTGTAGTGTGTCCAATTCTGCGGGATTGGCAGGATTAGATATGTCAAAGATGTGAACGGTTTCTTTTGTATCCAGTGTATACATGTGATTTCCATGCACGACAATTTTGGATAGTTGGGCTGCTACATCTATCCGACCTAATTCGACTGGATTCTTATTATCCGAAAAGTCAATGATGCGAAGATAGCCGCCATCGGCAAAATAAAAAATGTTTCCTGCTGCTGCCATGGCATAGCAGGGACCATGTGCCCAACGACCGATTAATGAACAGTTGAGACTTTCATTTTGAGCCATCGAAGATGATGCAATTAAAAAACTGATGGATAGCAGAACCAACAAAACTGTAAAGCTTCTTTTCATCGTAACTCCTCCTGTTAGTGATTAATATGGATTTCTGGACGATATAAAATAACCGATTCGTAATAAGAATCTATTAAATATCTTCTAAAAGTCAAGATATTTTTGAGGAAGCGAAAAAAAATATGAGAGTGGAGTCATGTTTCAGACGAAAAGACATCTGGAGGTTGTTGTAGATATTTGAGATTGAAACCTGGTTTTGAAGATAAGCTCCATCTGCCAATTGACAGATGGAGCTTATCTTATTTTATTTTCAACTTGGGTAAGATTTATCGCATCAAAATCAGTTTCTTTGTTCGCACAAATTCCCCTGCTTCCAGCCGATACAAATACACCCCACTCGCCAATCCCTTGGCGTCCCAATTGACGCGATGAATTCCAGCCGTTCGTTGTTCCGCAACCAGGGTGGCGATTTCTTCGCCCAGCAGATTGTAAATATTTAGCGTGACGAAGGCTGATTTCGGGATCGCGAATTCGATGGTGGTAGTGGGATTGAAGGGATTGGGATAATTCTGCCTTAATTCAAATGAGA
>JALOPY010000225.1 GCA_025453735.1 bacterium
TGATAAAATTAAATGAGCCATTTTTTCAAAATCAGGGCGGAGCATGCATTATAATGATAAGGCTAACATGATTGAAATTAGCAGGTTGGTTTGCAGCAGGATCATTAAGAAATGCAAGAAATGTGTCTCATTTAGCTCCGATGGTACATTGTTTGGTTAATTGTACATAGATTTCGATTTTAGATCTGGAAATTTAGATCGTCCGCCAAACAGAGGAGATGTGATCGTGGAGTTAATTAAGCTTCATTTCTTTGAGATGAAAGAATTCTTCTTACAAAAAAAATAGGGCAAGATAACATCTTGCCCTACGTTTGTCGGGGCGGCGGGATTTGAACCTGCGGCCCCTTGACCCCCAGTCTAGTGCGCTAACCGGACTGCGCTACGCCCCGAATTTTTAATATCAGTGATTTGCTTGTTTTGATTGGAAGTTTCTCGCTTTGATAAACTTCTTAAATTATAACTGATTTCTGGAGCGTCGGATCATTGCTCCATCAGTCCACCTCAATTATGTATTTCCATTCAAAATTTCGAGAATCTCTTGCAAATCTTTTCTCAAAGAACTAATGACATCGTCAGATTTATTTTCTGCAAAAGGCATTGCCAATTGTGAAGGTTCAAAGCCATCCAGCTCCTTCAACTTCCGGCGCGCGCCTTCTATGGTGTATTTGTCTTCATATAATAATTTTTTAATCAGGAAGATCAGCTTAATATCGTTCAGGCGGTAATTTCGGTTGCCGGCACGGTTCTTGGCTGGCTTTAGCTCAGCGAATTCTGTCTCCCAATAGCGGAGCACGTATTGCTTGAGCGATGTAATTTTGCTGACTTCGCTGATTGAATAATACAGCTTTTTGATTGATCGTGTATTCATTATGCTGGTATCCAGCAATTGTTAGGGGGTCGCATTAATATTTTTATTTTTCAAGCGTGATAAAAACATCAAAACTGTTTTGGAAATTGAATACTGTTTTTCCTCACCTCCTAAACGAGTTCTATATATAATAATTTTTAACCTAAAATGCAATATTTTTTTTTATTTTCTCAGGCGTTTGTAGAAAATTGTCCCCCGCGAGGCAAAGCTTATCACCCTTTGTTTGAACTGTTCGACCCGGGAATTGGATAGCTTCTGTTGAAATCTGTACAGCGTATCGATCAAATAGACGCCCTGGCGCGGAATCGCAAAATCGCCATGTTGTTTTCTAAAAGCGAAAGGCACAGATAAGGCACACGCTCCGGCATAGCCAGCTTGTCTCGCCAAACCGATGATCCGATGATCGAATCGATTGAAAGGGTAGGAGAGGAAGCGAACCGGCTGATCGATCTGCTGCGAAATGGTTTGTTTCGATTGACGCAGCTCCGTTTCAACTCTGTCTGATGATAGGTTCACCAGGTCAGGATGTGTTGCGGTATGGGAGCCGATTTCCCAGCCTTCATGCGCCAGCGTTTTAATTTGTTCCCACTCGAGATGCCGGGAGGAGCGACCTCCCAGGTTGGCATCCCATGAATTATTTTTGCCAACAAAATCAGCGATTACGAACAGTGTTGCGGTGAAACCGTGCGCCTTTAATATCGGGAAAGCATGGTGGTAAACTGATTCATCGGCATCATCAAACGTGATAATGACGCGCGGCTGTTGTCGATTCGATTTGTAATTGCCTGTGATATAGCTTTCCAGCGAGAGAGTATGATAATTCTGTTGGGATAAAAATCGAACCTGTGATTCAAATTGCCGAATCCTGACGCTCGTGATTCCCCATTCAGGTTTATTACTGACTTTATGATAAGCTAAAATCGGCATTTGCACCCGCACAACACCCCGCTTGTTGAAACATCAAACAAAACGATCCAAATTACAAATAAATTCCAAAGTCGAATTAACAAACGATTATGACTGGTATTGTCGAAACAACTCCGCAAAAAGCATCGGCACTTTTTTCATATTTTCAGGAGTTTCAACATACGCGATTCGCATCTGCGTTTTGCCCGGATTCTTCTCATCTTTTTTTACATTGTAGAATCCCGCCATGGGAGCTACCAGAAGCGTTACATCAGCGTCATTAAGCTTGACCTTGCCTTTAGTAGCGCACCACATCACAAACTCTAGTGCATCAAATCCTGGTTTCGCAATATTTCGAACATCGATCACTGAATAGATCGATGCATCGGGACTGGATACGATAACTCCCGGCAATCTTTGTTTCAAATCATCCGTAAGGGCAGAGAGCATTCCATAATAATACGTTCTTTGTTTGGAGTACCATTTTTGCAGTTCGGCATGAGGCACATGAGCTAATGATCCAAATATATATTGTCCAATCGCATTGGAGCATAGCGCGGCAGTATTTTCGGCAATCGCTTTTTCATGAAATTCATTATTGTCCGTGACCAATGCGCCGATTCGGAGTCCGCAGGCGTTCCAGACTTTTGACGAGGTTTCGATGCTGATTCTGCGCCCTGATATTCCTGGAGCTTCGCTTTCTGTTAATCCCCAGATGCTGACAGGGGAATTTTTGACATAGTATAATTCCCGGTATGCCTCATCCGAGATCATCCATAAGTTATTTTTCACGCAGAGCTTTGCCAATTCAACCAAGTTCTTATGGTCAATAAAATGCCCGGTGGGATTATCATACGGAATAACGACAATAGCGCCCGGCTTATGTGAGCGCATTAATTTGTCAACTTCAGCTAAATCTGGAAGCGCAAACTTGCCCTGTTCGTCTAAATACCTGGTAAACGATACGATCCGCCGCCCAACTCGTTCTGCCATTGCCATGTAATTGGTATAGGCAGCATCGATCAACAAAATGGGTTTTTCTGTGCTTCCTGCCGGACCACAGGTCCCAATTATCACCAGTTCCATCGCCTGGCTGCCGCCATCGGTGATTTGTGAATGCAAGCCATCGGTCTTAAAACCACTCGATGCAATGATGTTCAGAAAGGCTTTGTTCGTTTCTACCATTCCCACCGTGGTAGTATATTTCACCACGCCATCTTTGAATGGGCTGGTTTCTGCGTTCAAGTTAAACATGCGTTCAATCATGGCAGGGTGCATGGGCAGCGAAACATTGCCAATTGCGGTATTTATCGCCAGGACATTGTCAGTCCGTTTGGCGAACTCAATTTGAGCCAGGCGAATATCAGAAGGTTGCCTTGCCTTAAAATGAGCTGACATTTCTGGAATCATTTGATTTCACCTTTTTGTTACTTTTCATTGTTCATCGAACCGAAGGAGTGCAGTCCCTTTATGGGTTCTAATATCCGCCGGTGGATAAAGGTCTTCATTCGGTAGAATATTTATTTAATTGCTCCACCGAGGTGGGCAATGAAAAAATACTTACAAGGAGCAACGGAGTTGAAAGAGCTTCACGGAGAAATTTTGGGAGATATTATTTTGAAGGTATAAAACTCCGTTACAGCTCTGCTTCCTCCGCTTCTCATTGTAGGCGAATGATTTCATTATTTAATACTCCCAAAAAATGGCGTATCTTCGATGTTCCAAAAAATCGGCGCATCTTCGATGCTCCAAAAAGACGGCGCATCTTCGATTTGCGAAGCTATATTCTTTATCTTTGTGACATAGTGGTTGTTTTTTTTACTGCATTATTTGGGTTTATCTTCTCTCGCGTCGTGACTGATCACCCGAATCGGACGAGCTTCGTTCGAGCAAAACCTTGCGGCTCAGATCGAGCCTGCCCTGGTCATCAATTTTCAAGAGTTTCACCTGGACTTCATCGCCGAGCTTCAGCACATCTTCCACCCGGTTCACCCGTTGGTGGTCGATCTGGGAGATGTGGAGCAATCCTTCCTTGCCAGGCATGATTTCCACAAAAGCCCCAAAAGTAACGATGCGTTTGACTTTACCGGTATAGACGGCGCCGACCTCCGGTTGTCTGATGATATCCTCGATCAGATTTTTTGCCATCATTCCTTTTTCAGGATCAACCGAAGCGATGGTAACGATGCCATCATCGTTAATATCGATTGCAGCGCCAGTTCTTTCGACGATGTCTCGAATGTTTCTGCCGCCGGGACCGATAATCATTCCGATAAATTCGTTATCAACTTTCATGGAAATGATCCGTGGGGCATAAGAGGACAGCTCAGCTTTTGGTTTGCTGATGGTCTGGTTCATAATTTCCAGAATATGCTGACGTCCCTGTTTCGCCTGCGCCAGCGCCTGCCGGATAATTTCCAGGGAGATGCCGCTAATTTTTATATCCATCTGGAAGGCAGTAATACCTTTCAATGTTCCTGCAACTTTAAAATCCATATCGCCGAGGTGATCTTCATCGCCGAGGATATCGCTGAGAACAGCGACGCGATCGCCTTCTTTCACCAGCCCCATGGCGATGCCTGCGACCGCATCCTTTACGGGAACGCCAGCATCCATCAATGATAGCGAGCCCGCACAAACGGTTGCCATCGATGAGGAGCCGTTCGATTCTAATACATCGGAAACAATTCGAATCGTATATGGAAAAATCGTGTCACTGGGAACGATGCTCTTTAATGCACGCTCTGCCAGGTTGCCATGCCCGATTTCACGTCGGCTGGTGCCTCGAATTGGGCTGACTTCACCGACACAAAAGGGAGGAAAATTATAATGCAGCATATAGCTTTTAAAGAACTCGCCTTCGAGCGCATCCATTTTTTGTTCATCTATTTTGGTGCCAAGCGTGGTTACCGCCAGCGCCTGGGTTTGTCCCCGGGTGAACAGGGCAGAGCCGTGGGTTCGGGGAAGCAATCCAATCTCGCAGCTAATCGGTCGGATTTCATCGGCTTTTCTGCCGTCCAATCGTCTGTTTTCTTCCAGGATCATATTTCTGACCAATTTTTTCTCAATGTCTTCCAGTTCATGAACAATCACCGAATCTGATTCTGGATATTGTTCTTCAAGTTTGTCTTTCAGCTCATCAACCAGATCAGCAAATGCCTGGGACCGTTCTGCTTTTTCCTGAATGTTTACAATTTGTTCGAGGCGACTGGCTGCGAGATCATGCACCTGGCTGATCAAGCTTTCATCAGGCGTGGGAATTTCGATTGTCCTCTTCGGTTTGGTGCATTCCGCGATCAAATCCTGCTGCAGTTTTATGATCGCCTTAATCTGGTTATGCCCAAATTCGAGCGCCTGAATCATCGTATCTTCACTGATTTCGCGGGATTCGCCTTCGACCATGACGATGGACTCTTCTGTTCCTGCGATCACCAGCTCGATGTCGCTGCTTTCGAGCTCAAGATACGTAGGATTGACAATGAATTCGCTGCCAATTTTGCCGACTCGAACCGCGGCAACAGGACCCTGGAACGGTATATCAGAAATCGAAAGCGCAGCCGATGCGCCGATCAGTCCCAGCACATCTGGATCATTTTCTTTAT
>JALOPY010000226.1 GCA_025453735.1 bacterium
AAAATCCGGACATCGCTCGATTGGTTGATATTGGCGATAGCTATGAAAAGAAAGCGGGGTTGGGTGGCTATGATATTTGGGCGATTAAAATTTCAGATCACGTGCAAATAGAAGAAGATGAACCCGAAGTGTTTTTCTTTGCCAATATTCATGCTCGAGAGCTGATCACGCCGGAGATCATCATGTATTTTTTGCATTACCTGATCGATCATTATGGCAAGGATGGCTATGTTACACATCTCATCAACAATCGCCAGATCTGGTTATGTCCGTCGGCGAATCCGGATGGCCATGAATATTGCTTATCGGGCAACGATCCTTCGGATGCGAATTATCCGGCCAATCCCGCCTGGTGGCGCAAAAATAAAAGCGATAATGATGGCGATGGAAAGTTCGATCCCTACAAAGATGGAGTGGATTTGAATCGCAATTTCGGATACAAATGGGGCTACGATGAGGTCGGCTCAAGCGCAAATCCTGTGGCGGCGACCTATCGCGGCAAGTCCGCTTTTTCTGAGCCAGAAAGCCAGGCGATTCGCGATTTTGTGATGCAGCATCGATTTCTGATCGCGCTTTCTTTTCATAGTCATGGCCAATTGTGGCTTTATCCCTGGGGATACACATCCGAACGAACGCCGGATTACATGTCGTTTCGCTGGTTAGCCGGCGGCTGTGTGGCTTACAATAATTATAATCCGCAAGCGGGCTATCAGCTCTACCCGACCAATGGGACGACCGATGACTGGCTCTATGGCGAGCAGACGCTCAAAAATAAGATTTTTGCTTTTTATAATCAATTCGGCTTCTTCCCGGACACGATGTACATGAAAAAACAGATTCTGGAAAACCAGGGACCCATGCTGTACCTGGCGTACGCGGCTGGCGAAGAACCGATCATCTCTCATACTCCCATGCCGGAGCAGACAGAATTTTTCGGACCGTTTCCCATCATCACCACGATCGGTTCTCCTGTGAAATTGACGACCACCAGTCCCATCGATCATTCAGCCACCAGACTCTTTTTCAAAATTGGGAATGCTGTTGCGTTCGATTCCGTTATGATGATGCCGACCGAAAGGGCAGGCGAGTTCCGCGCCGAGATTCCCGAGCTGCAATCGGAAACGACAGTCTATTATTACCTCCAGGCGGCTGATCAAAAAAATCTCAAAGCAACGCTGCCGATTGGTGCGCCCCTTGCATTCTTCTCCTTTGATTATGTTTCGGACATGACCGCGCCAGTTATCAAACATCAACCGATCGATCACGGCTCCATTTCCGCATCGGAATTTCTGATTCGCGCCGAGGTGACAGATAATGTAAAAGTCGATCGCGTCTGGCTGGTCTATCGAAAAAATCGCGGCGAGCTCGATAGCCTGGTGATGACCCAGACAGGAAAAAAGGATGAAGTTTTTGCCGCCATCCCGGCCGATGGTCTTCAGCCTGGCGATTTATTTGAATACCAGATCATTGCAGGGGATATTGCTCGAACGCCCAATATTGCCCAGGCGCCGGATGCCGGCTATTTTAAATTTTACATTCGAAATACCATCCTGTTTGATTTCGAGAAGGATGCATCGTTCCTTGCAACAGCCGGAGGAGATTGGCAGTGGGGTGTCCCGACGTCAGGTCCCCAATCTTCTTTCTCCGGCTCGAAACTTTGGGCAACCAATCTGCAGGGCAATTACTCGAATTTGAAAGAATCAATCCTCGAAACGCCTGAGATGCAATTGTCCGGGCAGGATTCCTCGCGACTGGTTTTCTGGCATTGGTACGAGAATGAGTACAGCGATAACACGTGCTGGGACGGCGGCAATGTCAAAATTTCAGTCGATGGCGGACCATTTCAGGTCATCACTCCCGAAGGTGGCTACGATGGATTCATCGATCCGTACGCCCCATTTATGGCAGGCGAGCCCTGCTTCGGCGGCAAGGCATCCAATGGCAACTTCTGGCACAAGGAAGTTTTCGATCTGACAGAATTTTTAAATCATCGAATCAAAATCCGATTCCATTTTGCGGCGGATCGCTATAGCAGCAAGCCTGGATGGTACATCGATTTCGTCGAATTTTTGTTGGAGCGAACCACACCCGTGGCAGGGGATCGACTGGCGATCCAGCCCGACGATGTTGCGCTTGATCAAAATTATCCCAATCCATTCAATCCCGCGACCGTGATCCATTACACATTATCACATTCAAATTTCGTGACGCTGGAAATTTTCAATGTGCTCGGGCAGAAAGTGGTCACGCTGGTCGATGAATTTCAAACCGCTGGGGCGCATCAAATTTCCTGGGAGGGCGTGGATGATTGGAATCGAGCGGTCCCCAGTGGCGTTTATTTTTCCCGACTGACAATCGGAGCGAAACGAGCGGATCGAATCCAGATCAAAAAAATGCTCAAATTAAAATAATTGCAGGAGAATGTTGGCGATGAAAATCCGTTTTCATTTTGGGACAATTCTAACGATTGCCATGGCAGTCGTGATCCAATTCGGCTGTACGAAAAATCCATTTGGAACCGATAAGATTTCCGCATTGGATGAGATTAAAGGTACAGTCATTCTGAACGATGGCGCGTCGCCAGATAGCGTATTCATCTGGTTGCAAGGCTTGAATCTGAAAGCCTGGACTGGCCAAGATGGCAAATTCAGAATCAAGCTGCCCCCGGTGAAAAGCCAGGGGGGCGCTGGCTTAACGGGTTCCTATCATCTCTATTTTTATGTGATGAATTATCGGATCGATTCGGCGCTGGTCGTGTTGCGCAATGGTCGGCTGGAATACTCGCATGGTGATCTGGATGATGAAGGAAATCTGAACGAGCCAAAAACCCTTTTCAAAATTCTCGATATTCAAACCGAGATCGATCCGCCCGATTTTCCCCAGCCAACCACGCTCGATTGGTGGGAATATGAGGAGGTGATTAATGTCGATGTCACGCTGAAAGCGACGACTCTGGCTGATGTGACTGCAAAATTCAGCTCCTACAGCAAAGGTCCGGCAAGCATCGTTTTCATCAAACGGATCAGTCCGAAACAGGATTTTTTGCAAATCAAGGAACTGACACCGATTGTCGATCTGGAGCATTTGGTTCCGATTGAAATCACTTCTGATGCACAACGATGGACCGCAGGCTTTAAAATGATGATCGGAGATTTGCCCGTCGGGACGTACCAGATCATCCCCTATTTGTTAATCGAGCAGCAAAATATACCAACTGAATTCTTCAAGAGCTTGGGTGAGGAGAAGTTCAAGCCCAATGCAAAATATTTATCACTACCGCTGCGGCGACAGGGCGGAGATTTTCTGGTGAAAAATTAGCGGAACGCATTCAAGGAGCGCAAGCATGCCGAAAATATTTTTGTTGCTAGCCATGATGATTTTCAATCTGCTCAATCTGTATTCACAAGAAAAATGGACGTTTCAGAATCCACGAGAAATCCAGACCAATAGCCTCAATGATGTTTTTGCATTCAGCGATCAGGCTGCTATTGCGGTCGGTGAAAAAGGCACGATTTTAAGAACACGAGATGGCGGGCAAACCTGGGAGATAATTCAGCTTGGATCGTATTCTTTCTATTGCGTTCAATTTGCGAATCCGTCCATCGGCTGGATTCTCGGCTACAGCGAAGCTCGCGGTGCAATAATTTTTAAAAGCATAGATAGTGGAACAAGCTGGTTCGAGAGCACGAAATCAGATGCTCAATTTTTATGGTTCCATTTTGTCAATGAAAATGTGGGCTGGATGGTCGGAGCGGAAGGGGCGATCCTCAAAACTGTGGATGGTGGATCGACCTGGAACCGGCAGGATAGTGGCATCACCAACACGCTGCGATCTGTTTTTTTTCTTGATGAAAAATATGGCTGGACCGTGGGCAGCCAGGGCAGAATCCGCTACACCAGCGATGGCGGCGAAACCTGGATTTTGGGGCGAGGCAGGTCGCTCTATAGTTTTCCCTCGGTTTGTTTTGTGGATTCGCTCACCGGCTGGACTGTCGGAAATCATAATTCCGGTCCCGGCAGCATCGTCATGAAATCGACCAATGGCGGGCTGGATTGGACGGTCCAGAATGAATTCAATTATTTTATGGGATGCGTTCATTTCACAGATAAAAATATTGGTATTGTCGCGGGCATCGATGGGAAAATTTATTCGACGTCTGATGGCGGCACAACCTGGAATTATCAGAATTCCCATTCGACCAATTCCCTGTCCGCGATGTCGTTCAGCGATCCTATGCATGGCTGGATGGTCGGGCAAAATGGCGAAATCATGAAAACCAACAATGGCGGCGCTCGATGGTCATCGCTGCTCAATGTCGCGCCAGTCTCTTTATTCGATGTTCATTTTATTGATGAAAAAAACGGATGGGCAGTTGGCGGACCATGGGGCGAGAGCGCCGTGATCCATACCTCGGATGGCGGCGCGTTCTGGAGCGATCGAAGCGGAAGCACGACGTTTCGGCTTTATGCGGTTCAGTTTATCAATGCCGATATCGGATACACGGCTGGCTGGCAAGGGGTATTGAAAACGCTCGATGCTGGGACCAATTGGATTTATCAAGAAAGCAGCTCGAAATATAACCTTTTTAATATCCATTTTGTGAATGAAAATTCCGGCTGGGGCGCGGGGCAAGCCGGAACGATTATCAAAACGATCGATGGCGGAGCGAGCTGGACAAAGCTATCGAGCGGCACGACAAAAAATTTGCTATCCGTTTTTTTTAGCAATGCAGCCACCGGCTGGGCAGCCGGCGATCAGGGCGTCATGCTAAAAACATCCGACGGCGGAGCGATTTGGCAATCGCAGCAAAGCGGAACATCCAATCAATTACAGTCGCTATTTTTCATTGATGAAAAGCTTGGCTGGGCTGTTGGCGATTTCGGCACGATCATCAGGACGATGGACGGCGGGAACAATTGGGTTTCTCAGTCCAGCAAAACGAATCAGGATTTGAATGCCGTCAGTTTTATCGATTCACGCGCGGGCTGGATTGTGGGCAATTATGGCACGTATTTGAAGACGATCGACCGGGGCGCAACGTGGGAGACTCGATCGATCGGCACCACGAAAAATCTGCTCGGCGTCCATTTTCTCGATTTTTCCACCGGCTGGATTGTCGGCGACGATGGCGTCATCCTCCGCACCAAAACCAGCGGGACAACCTGGGTGGAAGAACATTCATCAGATAAAATTCAACAGCCAGAAGAATTTCAGCTCGATCAAAATTTTCCCAATCCCTTTAATCTGTCCACGACGATTCGATTCAGCCTTCCCAGAGCATGTTTCGTCAGCTTGAAAATTTATGACATGCTGGGAAAAGAAGTGGAAACATTGGTCTACGAATATCGGGCATCGGGAAATTACGAACTAACCTGGCATCCCATCGAGCGTGCCAGCGGCTTTTATTTTTATCGTTTGGAAGTGGGAGACTATTGTAACGTCAAAAAGCTTTTGCTACAAAAATAAAGAATCCAGCCGTGGAAATTAATTGTCGAAAGGTCAGCCAACTGGCGAACAGATTTTGCGGATTTTTTTTTCACAAGGATCAACAGAGGAAGCTGAGTCAAACGGAGTTGAGTCTTTGCTAAATAATTTTTTCAAAATACTCGGTGAGCTTCTGTTAACTCCGATACTCCTTGTAAGATTTTTTTAGTATTTTTTTGCTGAGACTTTGTACTTCGCTTTACTAAATTACTGGGGAACTAACACGCAAAATGAAAAATGGACTTTTGTTTTTTCTGCTGATATGGTTTCAGGTTACATCTTTTCAGTTGGCAGAGGCGCAATTGAAAATCATGCCGCTGGGCGATTCCATCACCCAGGGTGAGATCAGCGTCGTTGTGCAAAATCAGAGTTTGTTGAGCCAGATCGATGCGACAAAAATTAGTTATCGCGCCGATGGCGCCATGGGAATTCTAATGGACAGCAACGGTGGCTATCGACTGACGTTAGAACAGATGCTGCTCGACATGGGCTGGGATCTGGAGTTGGTGGGACAGCGAACCGATGGCGGCGGGCATCACGAAGGGTACCCTGCTCCATATCGGGACCAATGACCTGCCAGCGCCGATCGATCCAAATGAATGCTATGATAATATCAATGAGATGCTCGACATCATTCATGCGTTCGATCCGGAAATTAAAGTGATTCTGGCGCAAATCAGTCC
>JALOPY010000227.1 GCA_025453735.1 bacterium
CAGGAAACCGTGCAGCCCGAAATGATATTAATCTCTGAAAATGGCGTGCTGATCGATCGTGCGGATTTCAGTCGCATGAAGCGCTGGCAGGATCGACGCCGCGAGCGAAGCAACCAGACCTTGACTCCCCAGGAAATCGAAAGTGATTTGTTTAGCGGCTTCATTGCAACATTTACGGGTAGCTCCGGTGGACGGATGATGATGGGCGATATTGTAAGAACGCCAATTAATTACTCCATTTTCCCAAATTATTATACCTTTACCAACAACTTTCACTCGGAGAGTTTGCCGGTGTTCAATTTTTCCTTAGAGTCATTTCTCAACGACAAAGCTGGCGAAGGGACAGCTCCCTTCAGGAGATTTTTTATTGGGCTGACCGATGAGGAAAAAGCGAATCTAGCTTTGATGAAACAAAATTTAGCAGAAATTTTAGTTGATCCGGAGCGAAAAGATATCGTCGCTCAAGTTTTAAAACTGAAGGGCGCTTTCCTGTTCAAGTTAATTGAAAGCAAACTGGGGACGGAAAACTTTCAAAACTTCCTGGTCGGGTCGATTAAAAACAATCGTTTCAAAAGCGCTGAAGTCAAAGAGATGATTTCCACATTAAACCAACAATATAATTTTAATATTGAATGCGTATAAAATACTGGATAAAGATCGAACACGATACCAGATAAAATTTACCGTCACAAATTCTGAGTCCATCAGTGGATTGCTCTCCGTGAGCTTCCGGGTCGGCAGAGGTGGCGGCATGTTCTTTGGCAGGGGACCCCAGGAAGCGCCAATTGAAAAACTCTACGCAGTTGACGCGGGACAGACAAAGGAAGTGGGCATTGTTCTGGATGAAGCTCCGAGAATGATCTCCTTGAATACATTAATTTCGATGAATCTGCCATCTGTAATCTCGCGAGATTTTTTTGAAGAACTGACAATGAATGAAAAAGCGCAGCCCTTTGACGGCGAGCGAATCATCGCTGATCCAATTAAGCTCAGCCTGCCCAATGAAATTGTGGTGGACAACGAAGATCCCGGGTTTGAAGTGCTATATAAACCGCAGCAAAATTTTCTAAAACGATTGCTAAAGATTAAAGAAAATGAAGAAAAATATGGTGGAATAAATTTCTGGAGTCCGCCGAACCAATGGCGTGGCACAACGAACTCTGATTTTTATGGCACTTACATTCATTCTGCCTATTACATCAAATCAGGCGATGGCAATAAAAAAGTCGCCTGGAAAACCGAGCTAAAAGAAAGTGGAAACTATGATGTGTATTATTACACCTCGAAAATCCGCGCCCCATGGTTTCGCCAAAGAGGTGAGGGTCGGGACAGCCGGCGGGATGAATTTGTCGGTCAGCTCAATTTCAAAATCTATCACGATGATGGAGCTGATGATGCGGTGCTGGATGCTGCTGATGCCGAAACAGGCTGGAATCTGCTCGGGTCATATTACCTTTCCGCCGACACGGCTAAAGTCGAGCTGACCAATCAATCGAAAGGACGACTTGTCTTTGCCGATGCCGTAAAATGGGTGAAGCGGTAGGTTGGGTAATTGGGCGAATAGGTAATTAGGTAATTGGATCACCAGGCAATTGGTAAAAATAAGGACTTTTGCTATGAAGTTAAAAAAAATCTATCTGAGCGCTCCATATTTATTTGCATTTTTCATAATTCAGTTGATGAGTGCTTTTCAAAATTCTTTGGGACAGGAACCATTGACACTGGAGCGGTCATTGGAAATAGCGATGAAAAACAGTCCTGAAATTAGGCGCTATGAATTGAACCTGGAGCGGGGTCAACAATTGCTTAATGCACAAAAGGCGTCGCTCAAGTCGCAATTCAGCCTGACATTGAATCCAATAAATTATTCATTGCGACGGCAGTTTTATAATTTTCTGTCAAAATATTACACGAGTGAGACCAAGCAATCATCTGGCACGTTTTCTATCCAACAACCCATTTTATGGACCGATGGGACATTGGCATTAATTAATGAATTCGGTTATATTGACTCGTACAGCGAATATCAGGACAGTAAAAATAAAACTTATAGCAATGATCTCTACTTAAGGTTCACTCAACCTTTTTTTACTTACAACAGAACCAAATTAGAATTTCGTGAGCTTGAGTTGGACCTGGAAAATTCAGCCTTGAATTTTGCCATTCAAAAACTACTTTTGGAATACCAGGTCACGCAAAACTTTTTTAATGTCTATGAACAAAAAGCTGGTCTTGAAATTTCAAAAGATGAATATCGCAACCGGGAAGAGAGTTACCAGATCATTAAAAATAAAGTCGAAGCAGGACTCGATCCCCAGGAAGAATTATACCAGGCTGAGTTGGATTTAACACGTAGCCGATCCAATGTTCAGAATGCCCAGGTGATGCTTGAAAATTATCTAGATACCTTTAAGCGCCAGATTGGATTGTCGATCTATGACGACATCACCGTAACGGCTGATATTTCACACCATCCTGTCGAAATTAATCTCCAGACTGCGATGGATAATGCATTGAAATATCGAATGGAAATTAGGCAACGTCAGATCGCTGTGGAAACGGCAAAATATGATTTAGTTCGTGCCGCTGCCACAAACGAATTCCGGGGAGATGTGTCTGTTTCCTACGGAGTCACTGGGACTGATGAACAATATAAAGAAATTTTTAATTCTCCGACAAAAAACCAGGCGGTTTCATTGGAGTTCAATATTCCTTTGTTCGATTGGGGGCAGAAAAAATCCCGTGTGAAAGCCTATCAAGCGATGGTACAAAGCAGCGAGCTCTCGCTGGATGAGGAAAAGAAAGACATTACGATCGAAATCCGTCGCGCCTATCGAAATCTGAAAAACCTGGTCAACCAGGTTGAAATTGCCGAGCAAAATGTACGGAATGCCCAGCTCACCTATGACATCAATTTAGAGCGCTATAAAAATGGCGATCTGACAAGTATGGACTTGAACCTCATTCAGAACCAGCTCTCTGATGCAAAGTTAGAAAAAATTAGAGCATTGATCGATTATAAGGTCGAACTGTTAAATATAAAGATATTATCGCTCTGGGATTTCGAGAGGAATCAACGAGTTGTTACAGAGGGGATTGAGTAGTCATTTGCGCCGAGCGTTCCACTTTTTTTTTCGCGTCACGCGCAACGCAACGCAGTCTCTTTAAAACTTGTGAAGAAAACAAATATTTAGATGATATCGAAAGCAAGAATTCCATTATCAAAAGAGGAGCAAGCAGTGAAATCAACGTTTTTTTTATTAATCGGCTTATTAATCTTAATGAGCTGTGGCAATCCAGATACTGGCTCAGATACAGAGATTGCCGTTCCCGTGACTGTTGAAGAGATAAAATTAAAACCAATCGAGGAATTTCAGACGACAACCGGCACCGCTAACGCGATCAAGGACGCATCGCTGAAATCCGAAACTTCGGGATACTATCGTTTGGCGACCAATCCGCAAACCAAGCTTTCTTTTGCGCTGGGCGATTTTGTGAAAAAAGATCAAGTGATAATATTTCTTGACAATCCGGAGTTAGAAAATAACACCAAAATTGAATCACAAAAGCTCAACCTGGAAATATCGAAGCAGGAATATGAGAAGCAGCAATCGCTCTATGAAAAAGGCGGGGTCACGCTTCGTGAACTGAAGAATGCCGAAAAAACTTTTATGGATGCCGAATACAATTATGACAACGCTAAGATTCAGTTGTCTAAACTGAAAATTGCCGCGCCCTTTGACGGAGTCATTGTGGATTTGCCATATTATACGCCCGGGACAAAAGTAGATGCCAGCCAGAAGATGCTACAGGTCATGGATTATCGAAAATTGTACATGGATATTAACCTGCCTGGCAAAGAACTCGGCAGGATAAAAATCGATCAACCGGTACGAGTAATGAATTATACGCTACCCGATGACACGCTCAACGGCAAAATCAGCCAGGTTTCGCCGGCGCTTGATGCTGATACCCGTTCGTTCAAAGCCTCAATTAATATCGACAATCCAGACTGGCTGCTGCGACCAGGAATGTTCGTTAAAGCAGAAATCGTTGTTGCCAGCAAAGACAGCGCCATTGTCATTCCCAAAGATATTATCTTAGAAAAGCGCCAGGGAAAAACAGTATTTGTGGTTGAAAAAGGTGCTGCACAGGAACGAGTGATCTCGATTGGACTGCAAAATCCGCTATTTGTTGAAATATCAGAAGGATTGAAAAAAGATGAGCGGCTGGTTGTTAAAGGATTTGAGACATTGCGCAATCGATCAAAAGTGAAAGTTATCAGGTAATTTATTGCATCGAAATTTCAAGATTTGTGTTACCAATTACGATGATAACGACTTACAGGGAGCAACGGAGGAAACAGAGCATCACGGAGATTTTTGGGAGGGATTTTCTGGCGGTTACAAAACTCCGTTGAAACTCCGCTTGCTCCGTTTCTCATTGTAAGGGAATTACTTATTAATCTGAACCGTGAACGACTAACCTGATAACCTGAGTAGTTACAAAATCAACTATTAATATAAAGAAAACGAAAATGAAAAAGCTCACACAATTTTCAGTCAACTATCCCGTGACGATTTTAATGTTGGTCCTGGCCGTTTTATTGCTCGGCTATATTTCTTTCAGCAAGTTAGGGATCGATCTGTTTCCAGACCTGAATAATCCTCGCATTTTTGTCGAGCTAAAAGTGGGTGAGCGCCCACCGGAAGAGATCGAAAAGCAATTTATCGAAAGCATCGAGTCATTGGCGATTCGGCAAAAGAAAGTGATCAATGTCTCGTCTATCACCCGGGTTGGCTCGGCACAGATTACCGTGGAATACAGTTGGAATGCGGATATGGACGAAGCGTTTCTTGATTTGCAGAAAACGCTCACCAGCTTCAACCAGAATACAGAGATCGATGAACTGACGATCACCCAGCACGATCCCAACGCCGCGCCCGTGATGCTACTGGGACTGTCGCATTCGCAAATCGAGGACATGGATGAGCTGCGCCGCATCGCGGAAAATTACTTGCGCAATGAGCTGATTCGCCTCGAAGGCATCGCTGAAGTTGAATTGCTGGGACAGGAGCAAAAAGAAGTCGTCATCGAAACCAATAATTACCTGCTTGAAGCTTATAATATATCTCCCTCATCCATTGCGACCCGGATTCGAAATTATAATCGCAATGCCTCTGGCGGCTCGATTGTCGAGATGGGCAGAAAATATATCATCAAAGGTGTTGGTGAATTTCAATCAATTGAAGATATTGGCAATGTCATTGTCGCGTATGAACAGCCCCAGGAAATCGGCACAACTGCGCAAACAAGCAGTGCCCTGGAGCGCGTCCCAGTTTATTTGAAAGATGTTGCTAAAATCACCTTCCAGAACAAAGATCCTGAAAATATCGTCCGCATCAATCAGAAGCGATGCATGGCATTAGCGATTTATAAAGAGACAAAATTTAATACGGTGAAAGCCAGCGAAGATTTGCTGACTGCTTTGGATGATCTTCGCAAAGCGCTGCCAGGATATGATTTAACAGTCATCCAAAACCAGGGCAAATTTATTACCACTGCTATTGACGAAGTGAAACAATCGGCATTGATTGGAATTATCCTGGCAGTCCTGATTCTCTATGTTTTCCTGCGTCGCGTTGGCGTTACCGCAATTATCAGTATTGCCATCCCGATTTCGATCGTCGCAACGTTCAACCTGATGTACTTTAAAGGGCTCACCTTGAACATTATGACGCTGGGCGGATTGGCGCTTGGTGCGGGCATGCTGGTGGACAACGCGATCGTGGTCATGGAAAATATTTTTCGCAACCTGGAATC
>JALOPY010000731.1 GCA_025453735.1 bacterium
GAAACAATCTTCCAGCCGGGCAAATTCATAACTGCCATTCGGCCAAACACCAAAGATATAGCCGACATCTTTTTTTTCATCAAAGCGAAAAATCATGCCATACGAGCCATTTTCATCGGTCAGCAGTCTCAATCGAATTTCAAATTCAAAATCCCTATAGCTTTCATTTTTAAAATACGCAATCGGGCGCAGCCCAACACCTTGTGCCGTGATTATTTTTTTAGAAAAATCCCAGCACGCGCCGCGGGCGATCCAGTTCGATGGGTTGAAGAGTTCCTCCTCATTTTTTGTTGAAGCTGTCTTATTTTGAGTGATTGCTTTTTGTGATTGCTGTTGATAGAATTGCAAAGAAGAAAAGAAAGGCATGAAAACCAGCACAATGCAGATCAAACCAATTTTTCTAACCAGACGTTTCATAAGGATCGCCTCATTGGAATTGATTCAATCTTTCAAAACATCAATACAGGATTGGCGAGAAAATAGCGAAATATTTTTTAATCTGCAAGATTTTTTTTGACCTGAAGTGGGGAGTGCGGTGCCTTTATGCACCGCGTGCAATGCATCAAGGCATTGCGCTCCTATTTTATTGGAATCCAGCCCGGCTATTTAGTGACACACCTGGCGAAACACCCTCAAAAAATTCCCCCCCAAAATCTTCTTCACTTCGGCATTGGAATAGCCGGCTTTCAGCAGCGCCATGGTGAGGGCAGGCAATTTGGATACATCTGATAGACCAACGGGGGTAGATCCAATGCCGTCAAAATCCGAGCCAAGCGCCACATAATCGATGCCCACCAGCTTGACGATATGATCGATATGCTTGATCACCGTTGCAATATTGGTGGTTCCGCTGGAGGAGAGAAAATAGGGATAAAACACCACGCCGATAACGCCGCCGGAATTGGCAATCGCCACGATCTGGTCGTCATATAAATTGCGGTAATGGTTGCGCAGCGCTCGTGCGCCCGAGTGGGATGCGATGATCGGATTCTTCGTAGTCGCCAGTATATCCTGAATGGTTTTGATGCCGACATGGGAGACATCGATGATCACGCCGAGCGAATCCAGAGTCCGGATCACCTGGCGGCCGAAATCGGATAGACCTCTCGTGGTCGTGCGGGAATCTTCGGCTGAAGTCGCCCAATCCAGGCTATTGTTCCACGTGATGGTCAGATAGCGCATGCCCCGGTGGTAGAATGTTTTCAATTTTTCGAGATCATTTTCAATGGCGTGGCCACCTTCCACGACGAGCACCCCGGCTAATTTTTGCTGGGCATTGATTTGAAAAATTTCATCGGCATTGCGCGCCTGGGCAAATTGACTTGAATTCAGTGCGACCTGGTTATCGAACGCATCGAAAAATTGCAGCGCTTTCTGATAGGAAATATTCAAATAGGAGCCGGGATCGACCCAGACCACGAACATCTGCGCATCGACTCCGCCTTCAAAAAAACGGGGGATGTCGGAATGATTGTAGCTATGTCGCACGCCTAATTGGCAATGACGATGGAATCCGGCTCATAGCCCAATTTCGAAGCGGTCACCCAGGCGCTGATGGTGTCGTTCTTGCTCAGAAAAATGGCTTCCGATCCGACTGATCCTGGCATCACGTCGCCCAGTCCGCCGCTTCCTCTGCCATCCAATTGCAGCATCTTTCTGGTTTGCCGCTCGTTCTCCATTTCAATGGAATAGAATAGCACCCCTGATCCTCCTTTTGAATTCCAGTCAATAAAATAATTGCCGGGCGCAAAAAACGCTCGTCGCGAATCCAATTCCTGTCCCAGGACATTATACACGGTTATCGTCACTTCTCCTCCCCGAGCAATGGAAAACGGGATTCGTGTCGCTGGATTGAACGGATTCGGATAGTTCTGGCTGAGTGAAAACGAAGTGGGGAGCTGCTCGTTTTCAGCGACGCTGCTTAACTGGAACGTGTACGCCCATTGACCCGATGAGTTGGTAAAGCCAAGGAAATTTTGGTCGTACTGTGGGATACTGATGTTGACTCGGGCAGAGTCCAACGCCAGTCCGCTTGCTTTATCCTGGACAGTTCCATAAATTGTAATCTGTTGAGCTTGAGCTACTGCTATGTGGCACGCGAATAGAATTAAAAAAGAAAAAAGCATTGTTTGTCTCAATTTCATGCTGTCTTTTATCCTTTGTTTGATTCAATAAAAACAATTAAAAGCCTTCATTAAATAATCGAAATCCTTGCGAAGGTTTTAAACCTTCGCAAGGATTCTTCCTGCTATTTATAGAAAGAATTCGGGATCTGTGCTTTCGTAACAGAATGGGGCTGATCTTCAATTAGGGCAATACATCCTTGCGGTGGATATATTTTCAGGATCAATATTTTACTGCTAATTCTTTCCTCTCAAAAACACCATGCGCTTCACCGTTGAAAAATTACCGGAATTCAGGCGATAGAAATAAATCCCCGAGGTTGCCAGTTCGCCGCGATCATTTCTGCCATCCCATACTTTTCGATAGGAAAATGGATTCTGGTGATGGAATTCATTATCCGCCAGCTTTCGAACCTGCTGCCCAAGGACGTTATAGATGGTTATAGTCACTTCAGTGGGGAGAATGATATCGTATTTTATTGTCGTGGTTTGAGCGAATGGATTGGGATAATTTTGATACAGCTTAAACTCCTCAGGCGGCTCCACCGGCGGAAAATTTGGATCATGCGCCAGAAATGTGAAGTAGCCAGCAGGCGCATCATAAGGGTGATATTTTGGATCGCTATTTTCAGCAACGGCTGAGAAATAAAATCGAATTGCCGC
>JALOPY010000228.1 GCA_025453735.1 bacterium
TCCTCGGGCGGCACCTGTTACAATTGCGACTTTGCCATCTAATTTAAATTTGTCGATAATCATCTTTTTTCCTCTTTCGAATTAAATCTCAAATCCCAACCAACAAATTCCAAATAAATCTCAATACAAAAATTTCAAATCTCAAACACCGTATGCTTGTGCTATTGGAAATTGAGGATTGAAATTTATTTGGAATTTGGATTTTGGGATTTGGAATTTTTATGATATTTCATTTTATATCAGAAATCTCCACCCCATCCATATCTTCAAACGTCTGGTTCTCTCCACCCATGCCCCAGCAGAACGTGTAAGCGCCAGTGCCGACTCCTGAATGAAGCGACCAACTGGGGGAAATCACAGCCTGGCGATTGGCAACCACGATGTGCCGTGTTTCAGCGGCGGTACCCATCAGGTGAAAAACTCGGGTATCCTCAGCCATGTCGAAATAGAGATACACCTCCATCCGTCGTTCGTGCGTATGCGGCGGCATGGTGTTCCAGACTGAGCCTGGCTCCAGTACCGTAAATCCCATGACGACCTGGCAGCTTTGAATGCCTCTGGGATGGATGTATTTGTAAATCGTTCGCTTATTCGCAGCTTCGGCAGAACCTAATTGAACCGCCTCGGCGTCTGCCAGCTTTGCCTGTGTTATGGAATAAGCTTGATGGGCAGGAAAACTCACTAAATAAAACGCGGCAGGTTGCTTTGAATTGCTGCTGCAGAAAATGATTTCTTTCGAGCCTTTGCCGATATAAAGCCCATCTCTGTTTTCCATTTCGAAGACTTTTCCATCAACGGTAATTTCGCCTTTGCCGCCGATATTCAGGATACCAATTTCCCGTCGCTCGCAGAAATAATCCACTGCCAGTTCCTTTGATGCCGAGAGCCTTAACTTTTTCTTGCCAGGGACGGCAGAGCCAATGATAGCCCGATCGACTTCGGAATAGAGCAAATAAATTAAATCTGGTTGAAAAAGCTTGTCCACCAAAAACGACTCCCGAATTTCAGAGGTGGGCATCCGCTGAAAACGAATCGGGTCCGCTGCATATCGCATTTCCATTGTTTTCTCCATTCATGTATAAACAAACCAGGGTTCTAACAAAAACCTGGTTTGTAAATTTTGACAAACTTTGCTTATTTTTTTCTCAATCACCCTAACTTAATGATAACAAAATCTTGTTCATTGGCAAGGGAAAACTTTTGACCGGTTGATAAAAATTGTAAACGGCAAGTTTCAACTGATTCCATCCGCCGATTGGCGGATGGAATCAGTAATTTTATTCGACATAATTGACCAAAATGGGGTGATTTAATTGCTGCACAGTCTTGTTCAAATAATCGATAAAAGCATCCCGAGTTTTAATCCCATCAGGCTCCTGAACCCATGCCGCCAGAAAATAGTAACTCACCTTGCTATTTTCTGGTTTCAAAATAACGACATGATTCAAATCATCCTCGGCAAGTTGGATAAATTGCGAATCCTGGTACAGCACTGCCATTCCCAATTCATCATCTTCGCCGGCCAGACTCTGATTTCCCCACAGGGCAATGTAGCCCCAACCTGTTGGCGCTTCGGGTTGTTTCTCGAGATAGACGGTATTCTCGTGTTTCGCCAGTCCGGTACAGATATTCTCCAGTTCGCCCTCGATGGTTAAATCAGTTCGTGTTAAACGAGAACCCGCGGTGATGGAAAGATCAGATGTCAGGTTCACTTTGCTGGCGCCTGCCTGCCAGCCGTGATAAATCGTTTTGATCTGGGAATAGACTATCCCATTGGCTACGATTGCGCAGGTCACGCTATCGGTTTTAGCGACCCGATTGGCTTTATTTTCATGCCATGTGGCAATCGAGCCAATTCCGAGCGATTCCCCCACTTTCAAAATATCTGCACCCCAATCTGACATTTCATGATAGGAATCGAAGCCATCCTGCCCCACATTTTGCAGCACCATATCAGGCACTTTCTTGCCATAAATATCAGTGGCGTTGCGCCAGTCCAGATAAAAGCGATAGCCGACTTTATCGGATTCCCAGCCTGGTCCCTCGTATCGAATGTACAAGGAGTGATCCGTATGTTCAGGCGGCACCCGGAGGAACTGTACATTTTGAAATGTTCCCCCTTCATATTTCCGATCAACGAATTTCCCACCAACTTTGATAGAAAGCTCTGCTTGAGTTCGCTTCGTATATTCCCGTGGCTTCACTCCTGATGTGGCGTATCGCAAGTTGAGCGTTTTAGTTTCACCTGGCTTGAAGTCCATGATCGCAACGATCTGGTCCGGATTGCCATCGCGGTTCAAATCGTTTGCCTGGCTGGCAAGCTCAATCCCTTTGCTGAAAATTACAAAAGCGTTGGGATTAAAGTCAACTGCTTTTGTTTTAAGCTGTAAGACGTCCAGAACGATGGCTTCGTCGCTTCGCAATAGATTGGTTTCATTCTTCGCTGTCAGGATCAGAAATTCAGGGTATTCATTTATTATCTTTTGATCGATATCGGGTGCGCATCCAATTGAAAAGATGAAAAGGAACGACAGAATTGTTAAAAAATATGACCTCATATTTTTCCTCCATTAAGATTAATTTAACATTTACTATTCGTTGAAAAATTTCAAAATCCATTGTTTTGGATCACTCGTCGATACCATTCAGCCGAGCTTTTTGGGATGCGTTTGCCGCTTTCATAATCGACATAGTGAATGCCGAACCGCTTGGTGTAGCCGGACGCCCATTCAAAATTATCCATAAACGACCAGAGAAAATAGCCTTTCAATCGCACGCCATTTTGAATTGCAATGAGGCATTCGCTCAGGTATCCCTTGAGAAAATCAATCCGCTGCGGATCATGTACAGCGCCGTCCGCTAATTGATCGTCAAAGGCGCAACCATTTTCCGTGAGAACAATATCAGGATGATTGTAGCGTTCATCGATCCAGTGCAATAGCCTGTTTATTCCCCAGGGCACAATCGCCCAGCCCATTTCGGTTTTTTTCCATTTCGGATCAACGGATAGCTCAACATTCTGATCTTCGGCGATGCCGCCATTGCCATAGACTTCGCTCAGTACTTTTTTGCCTTCAGCATCGCTCGCATACATCGTGGTATAATGATTGAGTCCAAAAAAATCATTGCTGCCTTTGATCTGCTCACGTTCCTGTGGCGTGAATTGCGGCAGCCGTTCTTTGACCCGTTGACGCATCGACTCCGGATAGTCGCCAAAATAGATCGGATCCGCAAACCAGCCGAGGAAAAATTCTAAAGCCCGTTGCGCCGCGGCTCGATCCTCTTCGCTATTCGTTTTCGGCTCTCGCCAGTCACAATTATTGGTCATGCCAATTTTGCCGTTCTGAAAATGGTATTTTTGCCGATAAAGATCGACCGCCTTGCCATGACTGCGCAGCATCTGATGCGCGGCTTGATAAGGCTCGCTGTTGGAAATACGCCCCGGCGCAAACACGCCCTGACCATAACCCAGGATGGCGGTCACCCATGGCTCGTTAATCGTAATCCAATGTTTGACCCGATCGCCAAAATGAGAAAAGCAGATATCCGCATAATCACAAAAAAAATCAGCTACTTTCGGATTCAGCCAGCCATCAAATTCCATCTGCAGCGCCAGCGGCAAATCCCAGTGGTACAGAGTCACCCAGGGGGTGATATTGTGTTTCATCAATTCATCAATTAAATCTGAATAAAACCGGATGCCTTCGGGATTGCGCTTGCCATAGCCAGTGGGTTGAATGCGGGGCCATGACATGGAAAAGCGATAGGCGGAAAGCCCCATTTCCGCCATACGCGCGATGTCTTCTTTATAATGATGATAATGATCGCATGCCACATCACCGGTATGCCCGTGCAGGATTTTCCCTGGCGTATGCGAAAACGCATCCCAGATAGACAGCCCCTTGCCGCCTTCCAGCCACGCTCCCTCGATCTGGTAGCTCGCTGTTGCGCAGCCCCAGGTGAAGTTGTGCGGAAATTTTAGCATTTTTTGTTTTCCTCTGTTTGAATCGTCATCATTGCTGAAGATCACCCTGCCTGTACTCATTATTTCTATAAAATAAATCTACTGGACTCATGGCTTTCTTCGAATGAGGCAGATTCAATTCTACAACATTTGATATTGGGTATCAGCTATCAGCTTTCAAGAAATGTGCAGTAGATATTGGCACTGTTTTCAATTTTTAAAACAATCCCCAATATCTTTTTTTATGAGTTTGACCCTGGTTATATTATCCAAATTCCTGACGATTCCTTCGCTCACTTTTACTCGGGCTTCAAATCGCAGTATATCGCCGATATGCATATTTTTTGATGCGGTTATTTCGGGCTCATAGATTCTAAAATAGTCTGTCACGATATTATCCGCCTGATCTCTGATATTTTTTAAAGAAATATAGCCATACATTGACTCAACGATTTCACCCCAAAACGTAAAGCGATGGCCATCTTCAAATTTAATGTTCAATTTTATCATTGTCGTTCCTGGATCCAGGCTTGTTAAGTATCTTGCGTTAGCAGTCCGCTTCAAGGACAAGCGTTTGTTGAGTCAGCCATCCGCCATTTGTCAGACAGGCGTTAGTTATCCACCAAATCAATCGCGATGGAAGAATCCCCGTAACGCCTTCTTCCAGCCAGAAGTTGAAGTATTGCTTGTGCGCGTCACACCGGCATTTATAATTTCATCGTTCAGCCTGTCGTTAAATAGCAAAATTAAAGCAAAAAGTCAATATATTTTTTTTGATTTGGATTGGAGTTTTTGTCGTTCAGTTAAGTGGTTGAGTGGATTCATCAGTGATCGAGAGCATGGGAAATTAAGCAATTACGTAATGTGTGTTCAATCCAACGTCATCAATTAAACAAGGAATATGTCCTAGATTTGTTACTGAATTTGTGCATCGGGAACGACGAGATTTTGTTTTCATTGATTTATTTTGAAAATCGGAGCATCCTCGAACCTTGCTCTCAATCCACTTCTCGTCTTACCAGGAGTTTCAATCCTTTCATGCTTTGCACGATCACTTTTTCTCCCTTGCGCAGCACCTCCTGGCTTTCAGCCTGCCAGATTTCGCCGTGAACCGAGACTTGACCCTCTTTGTTGATGGTTGAAATAACCACGCCCTTTTCTCCAATCATTCCTTCCGTGCCAGTGACCGGCTTTTTTTTCATTGCTCGAAATACAATCAGAGCCAGGAATATATTTAGCGCCAGCGCCACGATTGAAATTAAAATGAGGATCGAGAAGCGAATATTCCAAATTTGAAATTCTCTGCCCAGAAGCACAATTATCAACTCATCGATGAAGAAAAAGATAGTCAAGCCCAAGATAATCAGGATCGTTTTCAGTCGTG
>JALOPY010000229.1 GCA_025453735.1 bacterium
CAAATCTAATACGTCACTTGTTTTGCAAAGCCAGAATCCGCCATGCTGCGTAGCAGCAATCAAGTGCAAGCTGTTGCGCAGCAATGCTTTATTCTTGTGCTTCAAAATGTTTGAAAAATAACTCTTTTGAAAGTCTTGTGCCTGCTTCGGTCAGAACAACTGACATTGTTTTTCCCTTTGGATCGCCAATATATACTTTTTTGCATAACCTATCCATCGCCTCCCAATCCATGCCCTGGTGCCATATTTATCATGAGAGCAGGTGAGATAGAGAAGCGCCAGGATCATTTCATCTACTCTGTCTTTATTATACTCCATCTCATTTCTCTCTTTCGCCTGCAAAGCATGTAACCTCTTAGTGCTTATTTTATATAAAGAATCTTCCTTACCTTGCTGTATTGTTCAGTTGAAAAACAGACAAAATAAATTCCACTCGGCAAATTTCCTGGCACCCAGGCAATGGTGTGGAGTCCTGGTTGCTGTGATTCATCAACCAATAAGGCAACTCGCTGGCCAGTCAAATTAAATATTTCAATGGTGACTTTGATTTCGTCAGGCAGTGAATATTTAATTGAAGTGTTGGGATTAAACGGATTAGGCCAGGCGGGAAAAAGCTCATATCTGAGAGAAATCTGATTCGATTCCGCCACGCCAGTTATGGAGTTCTTTCTTCCCGGCGTTCCGCCTGTTTGTTCACTGGCGCTCCAGGCAGTTGCGATATTGTTGTCCAGAGAAGGATTTTTCAATTCCAGCGAGGGTCCTTCACCATCAGGTTTAGTGGGCCACGGAGCCTGGTCATTGTAACAGACCGAATCCACAACTGCTCCCTGGCTATCGCAAAAGACCAATTCCTCTCCGGCGTTATCCAGTTTGCCACTTGCTATTTGAAAGACCTGGTAGCCATTGTTCGTGTATGTCGTGGCTGTTTTGGCGATAACGATATATTCGCCTCCGCTAATCGAACTGCCCTGGGGAAAAGTAAAGCTTATGCCATTGGTGAATTGATACCCTGAAAGATCCACTGTATGTTCGGCCAGATTGACAAGCTCGACAAATTCATACATATCGCCATCGCCCTGAAATTCCGTTGAGGGATGATAATGGATTTCGCTTATTACGATAGTCGGCAAGCCGGAAGGTTCGAATACAGCGAACATATAAGTGTGATCGGTCAGAGTCAATGAAATCCTGTCGGAATTGGAGGGAAATTTTCCCTCCCAGCGAACGAAGCGCCAGCCCATGTTCGGGTGAGCCTGGATTCTCAGCGGGATATTTTTGAACCAGAGTCCAGCTAAAATCGGTGTCGGACCAGGAATTTCGTTGACAGTTATCCATCCAGCAGCCGAATCCGAGACTTCTATGACTAGCTCTGCTTTGCCGTCCAAATGCAGGGTTTCTTCAAGATGACGAAAGACAAATGGGGGTCGGTTCTGAGCGAATTCAAAGAGTCGATGTAAATGCTCATGCCAGTAAGCCATGCTCTGGATCGCGCCCCAGCGTTCGATTTGCCTTGGCATTTCTGGCGTGATCCGCTGGACCATCTTGTCGATGATACGGTGCACTCGTGGTGGATTGAAGGTCAAATTGAGATGGGTGGCGAAGCGTTGGGCGAATTCCTTTTTAAAGTCTTCATTCAAAATCAATCGTTGAAAAAGGATGGAAGCTTCGCCATGCTCCAGAACCCATTGGATTGCGTTATGAACATACGGTGTTGGTATCCTGACGTCCTCGCCGCCGAATCCCCAGTCCAGGTCGTAGAGCAGCCAGCGCCATTTGCCAGTTGCGCTATGTTCCCGCCAGCATTTTATATTCTGATGCAGCCAGTCCTGATTGTTCACATAAATCTCGGCGATAAAATAATTCATAAATTCGCTCACATCCATCTGGGTCTGCACATACTGATAGTTCAGGGGAAGCGTCATATCATTGGTCTTCACGAATTGGATGAGCTGTTGATAATGACTGCCATCGCCATGCGCGGTGGAATCGATCCCTTCGATCAAATCGACATTATCCGCATCGATGTTATAATTGCTTTCTGGATAGAATTGATTGGTTTTCTCCCTGATATTATACAATCCCCAAAATGTGCCATTGATATAGACGAGCGCTGGCTGGTAAGCCTGGTAATCCACGTCCATCTGCCCGATGACCAGGGTATTCATCATGGCGTCCCGAATGTAAGTGCTGTTAAAGTCATTGCTAGAGCATCGGAGCAGAAACCGTTTGAACGAGTCGATGGATTTATCGGGAAATAATGGATAATCGAAATCGGAATCGCCATACTTATCACGGGCAAACAGGGTAAACGCTTTCTGACGAATCTGCCTGCCAAACAGACCGCCAAAAATTGCAATGCCGGCGTCCTGTTTGAATCCGATATCTCCATCCGGCTCAAAATATTCAATATGAACCGGCCGTTCCCATTTCTTCCAGAAATTGGCATGGGGATCGAATGGAGGAGGGGCGCCGATCGTATCGGCTACCGAAATGCCGACGGTGATGCCGATCTTCTTATCAAACAAAAATTCGGGTGGAGTGGTAATGGATATCAGCGGCAGCGTGGCAGGCTCATTGATGATGTACGTATGGGTCGCTCTCTGGCTCGGCAGCATATTATCCTGAAATGCCCGTGCTCGAAGCACCATCGTTCTATCGACAAAAATGGGACCGTTATATTCACTGGATTGAAGCGTTGGCAACGAGCCATCGACAGTATAACGGATGGTCGCTCCTGGAACAGCGCTTATCGTAACATATTGTGCACCGGGATAGAGTCCGCCTTCTGGCGAGAAATCGGGTGGAGACGCCTGGCCACTGCTTGATACTCCAGCAGCAGCATTCGAGCGATTAAAAGTGGGTTGAGCGAAAAAGTGCCAGGTGTCGCTGCCATCGGGGAAGCGACCATAGGAAACATCATCCTGCTGCTCGCCAAAGGTGACGCTATCAATGACGGTTCCATCCGATCTGTAAAGCGCAATCTGCTCGCCGGTTTCGGACAGCTTGAACGAGGCGTGATTATCGTGGTCCAGATCATCAGCCCAGATGATGAAAAATCCCTTTGGCGGAATGACAGCGTGATGTGGCAACTGCCATTTCAAGGGAGAGCTGAAATCATCGGAGAGAAAGATTCCGCTGAGGCTCACTGGCGTATCGCCGCTATTGTAAAGCTCGATCCAGTCTTCGAAATCCGAATAATCGGGATTGAGCTGACTATAGATATTGGACGCCATGAATTCATTGATCTTTAGTGCATCAAAGGAATTAGCCAGAAGAGCATTATAGATCCCGAAAATAAAAATGATAATCCAAAGACGATTCATCGTGCATTCCTTTTTTTGGTGGCTTTGTATTTTTGATAAATATATTATCTATTTTTTTACTAATGAAGTCGAATACTACGCAATAAAATAATTGCTATTTTCAATGGCATTCTGAATCTTAGCGTTCCACCGATCTCAAGATAAAAACGATTCTGTATTCAGCCAGACATCCAAGCCATAGCGCTTCAAATCATTGCAAAGCTTTATCGCCATGCCATGTCTTCTCGGGCGTGGGAGAGGAAGATTTTTGAGTTCATTTTCTAAACCTAACCTGCTCATTTGTCCCTGTTAATCTGTGTTCAATTAAAAAATATTCTAAAATAAAAATATTTGCTTGACATTTTAATAAAAAATGTTTATACTCCAGTAGTCATCCCTTTGAGACCTTGTGTTTCAGAGGCCCCGATCTCCTGTGAGGTCGGGTTTTTTTTTATTTAAAGATAAGGAACCTGATGAATCGGGTATCATTCTTTATTGACGGCTTTAATCTCTACCACGCCCTGGATTCAAATCCAGCTTATCATAAATATAAATGGCTCGATTTTGATAAACTGGTAAGATGTTATCTGACGAAAAAGGATGAGCTAACTGATATTTTTTATTTCACCGCTTACGTTACCTGGGATCCTCCCAAATTAACCAGACACAAATTATTTGTTCAAGCTTTACGAACACGAAATGTACAAATTATTTTTGGCAAATTCAAGCGCAGAGATAAGTTTTGTACCTTATGCAAGAAAACCTATTCCACATTTGAAGAAAAGCAAACCGATGTAAATATCGCTATCTCTCTTTTTAAAAATGCGATGGAAAATAAATTTGACAGAGCGATCATTGTTTCTGGCGATAGCGATTTAATTCCTTCGATTGAAGCTATTAAGTCAACTTTTCCCTCTAAACAAATTGGCGTTGTTATTCCCATCGGCAGAAAATCCGAATCGTTAAAAAATGTTTGTGATTTTCACATGAAAATGAAAGAAAAACATTTAATATCCAGTTTGTTTCCCGATGAGATCGATCTTGGTAATGGTATCAAATTAATAGGTCCTGCCTCCTGGAAATAAATTTTAGTAGGAGTTATAGACATCGAGAAAATTTTTCATACCCTTTATCGAGTTTTTTTTTCATTTTCTTAGTGTCTCAAATTCTTCTCGAATTACTTTTGCCATCCGCAATCGCCGCTTCGTCAAGAAATCTTTAAAATTCATCTTTTCCCAATTCGCGGGCAGCGCATGTCCGTAATACATTTTTTAAATTTATTTCATGAGCAGGCACTTTTTGACCTGAATATAGTTATCTGCTTGCAGTCGAATTAAGTAGATTCCCGATGGATTATCTTTTGCATCCCAGGTGATAAAATGATTCCCAGCGTCTTTTTTCCCTTTGAACAGAGATTCAATCAATTCTCCCTTTACATTATAAATGATGATGCTGATCTCGGATGATTTTGGAATTTCAAAATGAATGGTGGTCTGGGGATTGAACGGGTTAGGATAGTTTTGATACAATGCAAAACGCTGTGGTCGAGACGAAACTTCTGCATTCACTTCCGAAACAACCGGCTCGTATTGTTCAAGTGAAGTTTGTATGACGATCGGAGGGCCTTGATGTCCGCCTGTGACATAAATTTTATTCTCGATGACACACCCGGCAAGCCCGGTTCTTGCTTGCTGCATTGGACTTTTTGTTGTCCATGTATCGGTTTCGGGATTATATGTTTCGTTTTTTGAGCTGCTGTAGCTGCCTGCTCGTCCTCCAATAGCATAGATCTGACCATCCACAACATCTGCGAACAGCCCCCAACGCCCGGTCGGCAGGTCCGCTTTACGCGCCCAGGTGTTTGTTGCCGGGTCATAAACTTCAACATGCCGGTACGATACGGTCTCCCATTGCTCCGTTGTGCCGCCAATGGCATATATCTTTCCATCCACAACGCATGCTGATATCCCACTCCGAGCTGTAGGCAAGTCTGCCTTTTGGGTC
>JALOPY010000230.1 GCA_025453735.1 bacterium
TGCTGTTCCTTCAACTTCGGGTCGCCAGATTTCACAGCGACATTGAGTTTTGCCAGGCGCCGCTCCACAATTTCCAGGTCTTTTAATATCAGCTCCGTCATCACGACCTCGACATCTGCTACGGGGTCGAGCCTGTCGCTGGTATGCGCCACGTTCTCATCCTCAAAACAGCGCACCACATGGGCGATGGCATCCACGCCCTGGATGTGATTTAAAAACTGGTTTCCCAATCCTTCCCCGGTGCTGGCGCCTTTGACCAATCCGGCAATATCAATAAATTCCAGAGTTGTCGGCGTAATTTTCGCTGAGCCGATGAGCTTGCCAATATTTTCCAGCCGTTCATCTTTCAATGGGACAATGCCCACATTGGGATCGATGGTGCAAAACGGATAGTTTGAAGCCGGCACCTGCTGGGAGGTCAGGGCATTAAAAATCGTAGATTTGCCCACATTGGGAAGCCCGACTAAGCCGCATTTGAAGCCCATGGTTTTAACCTGAATTTATTTTGCGTCTTATTTATTGTATCGGAATTTCTAAGTTTGAGTTAAAATTACTATGGCAAAACTTATAAGGAGCGACGGAGTAACCTGAGCATCA
This sequence comes from bacterium, assembly GCA_025453735.1. Taxonomy (GTDB): domain Bacteria; phylum Zhuqueibacterota; class Zhuqueibacteria; order Thermofontimicrobiales; family Thermofontimicrobiaceae; genus JALOPY01. The sequence goes on from JALOPY010000230.1 coordinate 598, forward strand.
CAGAGATTTCTTGGGAGAGATTGTCAAGCGGTTACAAAACTCCGCTGCTCCGTTTCTCATTGTAAGGAATTTACTCATTAATCAAAGCTCTAAAAAAAAGGCGCAGCTTCGATGCTCCTAAAAAATGGCGCATCTTCGATTTGCGAAGCTAAGCTCTTTGTTCTAAAAAATTCAAAACGAAAGCAACAGATCAAAATCAGAACATTCTTTACTGATTCATTTTTGACCTGCATCGTTTGAATTATTGTCTTCCTTTTTCTCGTCCTGTTTATCTTTATTCGATGTCCGCTCCTGATTTTTCAACTGTTCTGACATATCATCCAGCTTCTTTTCGACTGCCCAGTAAACTGTTCCTTTTGGAAAATTGCCGTCTTTTTGTCGTTTGCCTGCTTTCTTGCCGGTGAGAATTTCAATTCCCTCATCGACCGTTGCTACAGCGTAGATGTGAAATTTGCCATCTTTGACAGCCTGAATAACTTTATCATTCAAAATCAGGTTTTTAACATTTGTTTTCGGGATGACGACGCCTTGCTCCCCTGTTAAGCCCTGCGCCTGGCAGATATTAAAAAAACCTTCGATCTTCTCATTCACACCGCCGATGGGCTGAATTTCGCCGAGTTGATTCACCGAACCCGTCACGGCAATCCCCTGCTGAATCGGAAATTCCGATAAGCTCGAAAGAATTGCATACAGCTCTGTTGAGGAAGCGCTATCTCCTTCGATATCTTCATAGCTTTGCTCGAAAGTAATGCTGGCGGAAATAGAAATTTGTCGCTCCTGTCCGAATTTTCCATTTAAATAGCCGGTGAAAATCATCACTCCTTTGTTATAGATTGAACCGGTCAGTTTTGCCTCTCGATCGATGGAAATTATTCCGCTCCTGCCCAAATAGGTTTGTACGGTGATACGACTCGGTTTTCCAAAATCGTAATCGCCGATACTGATCACGGAAAGTCCATTCACCTGTCCAACGGCTTCTCCGGTGGTATTAATAATTACTCTACCTTCGTTAATCGTCTCATGGATTCGGGTTTCGTATTTATTCAAACGATATTGGCTGGCTTCAATCGCCTTTTTGACATCCTCCCCGGTCACCAATTTATTTTTGCTTTTCTTTGCCCAATAGTTAGCTTCGATGAGCAAATCATGAATATCCGAAAATCGTGTCGAAAGTTTTGTTTGATCCGAAGTAAGCTTCGTCCCATACACAACGATGCGACTGACCGCGCAGGGATCGAAATGCATTAATCCTTCTCGATCACATTGATTTCGAATAAAACGAGCATAGCTCATTACATTTTGTTTGGTGCGCGGCATATCCACATTAAAATCTGCCTTGACTTTAAAAAGCTCCTGAAACTCATCATCGTAATTCAAGAGAAAATAGTAAGCGCGATAATTTCCAATGATAACCACTTTGAAATCGAGCGGAATGGATTCCGGGTCAAGCGTCTTCACGCTCACAAAACTGTATTCCTCGCTTAAATCGGTGATGACTATCGACCGATTTTTCAAGGCGCGCTTGAGGGCTTTCCAGGCTAACGGATTCTGGAATAGCTGTTCTGCCTCGATAATCAAAAATCCACCGTTGGCGCGGTGCAGCGCGCCGGCCTTGATTAATGTATAGTCTGTTACCAGCATGCCCATTTTGGATTGACGGTCAATGCGGCCGATTAGATTGTTGTAGGTCGGATTATTTTCGACGACCACAGGAGCGCCAATTGTTTTGCTGTTATCGACAATTAAGTTCACACGGTAGCGGTCAAAAACCAATCCATTATGTGTCGTAAAACTCATTGAAGAGTTGTCACGCCTTTCATTGTCAGTCGGCGTTAAAAATTCCCGGATATGTTCAAGAATATCTTCTTCAACATCTTTGAAATACTCCAGCACCTCACAATAATCCTTGAATTCCTGGCGCAGCTCCCGCATCGGTTGTCCGATGGCAACACGCATCATCTGCCGTTCATGTTGCTCCAGCTTTGTTTTGGTTTCGAATTCTAAATTATGAATGGACTGAAATTCTTCATTGAGCTCATTTTGCAATTCCTGACCGGCAGCTTCCAGCAGCTCTTTTTCATTGTTAGGAAGCGCATCGAATTGTTCTGGTGAAATAACCTGCCCATCTCGAATTGGAACCAAAATCAATCCTGACGCGATTTTTTTTAACGTGAAGGAGCGCAATTTCAGCTTATTATCCAATTCAGCTAACAGTTTGTTCTGCGTCTCTCGTGAATGTTGAATAATCGCCTGGTGCTGTTTTTTATATTCCTCTGAATTCAACACTTCAGGGATATCTTTCTTCAACTGATCGATTAACCGTTGCATGCTCCTGAGCAATTTTTTTCCTTTTCCTGCCGGCAAGCGCAGCGAATTTGGCTGATCAGGATTTTGAAAATTGAAAACATAGCACCAATCACTCGGCGCGGACATGGTTCGCGCTCGTTTTTCAACAGCTTCTTTTATAATCGAAGTCCTCCCAGCGCCTGCTGGTCCTAATGCAAAAATATTGTAGCCATAACTTTTCAGATCCACACCGAAGTTGATCGCAGACACGGCACGTTCCTGTCCGATCACATCATCTAACAATTCTAAGTCTGCGGTCGATTGAAACTTGAATTGGGAAGGGTCACAGAAGTAACTTAATTTTTCCAGGGGCACTTCTTTGGTCCGTTTTGCCATTAAAATCGTCTCCTCTTTCTCGCTTTCTGTCTGCTGATGAAGATAGCAACTTTACCAGCGCCTATCATTATTCATATTTCTCAGAATTTTTCTGATGGCTCAACTAAAAAAATTAGCATTTTTCTCAATGAAAGTTTTTTTTCCCTCAGGCAGATCTTCGTCTGCAAATATTGCTCCTTCCGGACATTCATCGACACAGGAAGCACAATCGATACATTCAACCGAATCAATGTAATATTGATCCTCGCCTGCTTTGATACATTCTGTCGGGCAAACTTCAGCGCACGTTCCACATAACGTACACAGATCCGTTATGACATGAGCCACTGGCAACCTCCATTAATTTGTTGAAATTATTCCTGAATTAAAAAAAAGATAGATATTAAGATTGTAATTTATGAGCCGAATTATACAAAAAAATGGAATAAAATGCAAGGCAAAATAACTCGAATTTTCGGCTAAAATTAGAAAAATATTCATTTCAATGACGCTTTTGAATGATTGCAGGTGATCCGAAGATACGATTAACCTGCAATCGCATCATAACCAGAAGCGGCATGATAGGAACTCCGAACCAATGGTCCTGCCTCGACATGAAGAAATCCCAGGTCCATCCCAATCTGCTTTAATCGCTTGAATTCTTCGGGAGTGACATAGCGATCGATGGCAAGGTGCTCGGACGAAGGCTGCAAATACTGTCCCAATGTCAACAAATCACATTTTACATCCCGCAACTCCTGCATTACAGCAATGACTTCTTCCAATGTTTCACCAAGCCCCACCATCAAGCCCGTCTTGGTGATCATGCCTTGCTGTTTGGCAGAAGCTAAAACATGTAACGAACGTCGAAAGACAGCCTGAGGACGAACGATGGGATAAAGCGATGGAACGGTTTCGATATTGTGGTTTAGCACATCAGGTTTCGCTGCAATAACCGCTGACAACGCCGGCACTGAGCCTTGAAAATCAGGAATCAAAACTTCCACGTGGCACGATGACGCAACTTTTTTGATTTCCCGAATTGTCTCAGCAAAAATAGAAGCGCCTCCATCGGGCAAATCATCGCGTGTTACAGAGGTAATAACCGCATAACGCAGTGATAATGTTTTCACCGCTTCTGCCACTCGCATCGGCTCGTCAGTATCAACGATCCCTGGAACGCCGGGTTGGACCGCGCAAAAGCGACAATTCCGGGTGCAAACATCGCCAAGAATCATAAATGTCGCGGTGCGTTTGCCCCAACAATCCCCAATATTGGGACAATGAGCGCTCTGACACACAGTGTTGAGCCGATGTTGTTCAATCAACCTTCTCACATCTTGAAAGTTTTTTCCCGCTGGCAATGGCACTTTTAGCCAGCGAGGATGTCTTGTGCGCGTTATCGTCATTCAGCTTTCCGATTTAAATCTTGGGTTTTCACTTTAAGAACTTCGCTTCGCAAATTGAAAATGCGCCATATTTTAGGAGCATTGAAAATGCGCCATTTTTTAGGAGCATCAAAGATGTGCAGTCTTTTGGGAGCATTAATCAATGAGCAATTCCTTTACAATGAGAAACGGAGCAGGCGAAGTTTCAACGGAGTTTTGTAAGAGCAAAATAATCTTTTCCTAAAAATCTCCATGGGTCTTCGTTTACTCCCCTGTGCCCGCAGGGTAGTTGCTCTTTGCAAGATTTCTTTTATAATAAAGGGTGTTTAAGCAAATTTGTGCATGATAGATCATTTCAATAAATTAGATAGTGAAAAAAAATCGGTTACGTGAGTTGTTTTTTGAACTCACCCCCCGGCCCCCTCTCTTAAAAAGAGACGGGGAGTAACTTTTTGAAATTGTTCGTGTTTAACCACTTTGCTCCCCCTTCTCTTGCCAAGAGAAGGGGGCCGGGGGGATGAGTTCTATAGAATATTTACTGATTTGTTTAAACACCTTTTCATATTTTTTAAACGAACTTTAAGATGCCGATACAATCAAGTTATGTGCGTAGCCCAGCTAATAATTATCAATTGATCATTA
>JALOPY010000231.1 GCA_025453735.1 bacterium
CATTGTATTTTTGATAAAAACTTTGAAATTCCGATGCAATTAATTACATGACTCAAAATTCATTGGAACACTGATATTGAACCTGCACATTTTGACCCGCTACAGCGACAGCGGCTGCATACCCGGAAAATAAATTAATATCAAACAGGGTCCAGCGGTTTGCATCATGACGATCATATTTTGTTCTGAGCAGCTTCGCTGGCTGTTCTGGAGCGAGCGAGACATCAAATTGATCCAGGGGAATCGAAAGCCCGGCTCCTTTTGCTTTGATGAAAGCTTCTTTTCTGGTCCAACATAGAAAAAAGGCTTTGTTCTGGACTATTGCTGGCAGCGACTTTAGCGTTGCTACTTCATCACAAGAAAAAAAACGCTCTGCGATTTCGATATCAGAAAAATTCTCCCGGATGTACTCAATATCGACTCCGACTTCACGTCCGGAGGCGATTGCGTACAAACTCATTCCATAAGAATGGGAGAGGTTAAAGCGCAGCGGGAAGCCAGCAAAATTATCCTCGATCAAAGGCTTGCCATATTTATTGTATTCAAACTTGATTTCGTAAGGCTGCCTGTCAATGTAGTAACTCAAAATTTTCCTCAACACTCCCCGGGCAACGATGAAGCGGTTCTGATCTTTGATAAAATGAAATCGATACGCGCGCTGAATTTCATCAGGTGAAAGGAAGAGCTGCCATTTCTTGAGCCTGGCTTCAGGGACATCTAACCTGGCGCTCCAGATGTGGAGTTCATTCTCTTTCAATGTTTTTTTTATCGGCGTTTCTTTTATTTTTTCATTCATGTGAATCATTTTTCAAAACAATATTTTTGCAATATTTTTTTCCAATTCATGCGAAAGCGTTCGCAGCAGAAGCGTTTGAGAATTCTGCAAGAAAAAATGTCCTCCGACAAACATCTGAACACGAAACTGCGATGATGTTTGTTCTCGCCATGCTTCGAGGTGCTCACGACTCACATCAGTATCAGTCAAACCTCCATAAACTGAAATCGGAAGATCCAGTGGAGGCTCTGGCGCACAAGAATACGTCTCATTCACTTCAAAATCAGCGCGCAACATCGGTATCAAAAGTTGCATAAGTTCGGCATTGTTCAGAACCGCCTCGGGCGTGCCTTCCAATTTGCGCAACTCTTCGATAAACTCATGTTCCGGCAAATCATAAATTGGCTGATGCAAATAGCCGACCTGAGGCGCGACATGACCGGACGCAAATAAATGCAACGGACCAGGAATTCGTTGCCTGCGAAACAGACGCGCGATTTCGAAACCGATCAACGCACCCATGCTATGACCAAAAAAAACATACGGTTTTTCCAGACATGACTGAAGCGCCAGACCGAGATCATTCACCAGCGGCGCCATATTCTTGTAGGAGGTTTCTCGCATGCGACTTCCGCGACCGGGCAATTCGACAGGACAAACCTCGATATTTTTCGGCAGAAAATCTTGCCACGTTCGATACGTCATGGCGCTGCCGCCGGCATAAGGAAAACAAAATAGACGAAGATCAGCAGCATAATTTGGTTTGACAAATGCGAACCAGGGATTATTAGCGATATGATTTGTCATAAGTCGTCAATCACCTTGAATAATTGCTATGATTTTTTTTAGTTCCTGTTCCAAAGCGTTGGTAAATTCCTGATTGGAGATCGTGCACTTCAAAGCTGGCATATATGTAATGACGATTTTCTCCTCCATGATCTGATAGTGCAGTCCCATATATTTTACGTAAGGCAACCGGATCCCCGGGCGACCGACTACAGGAACTTCCGGATAGATTTCTGGATGAGACACCAGGATTTCCCGTCCCAATCGTTTCGATGCACCCATGATATTAAAGAGAATCATTCTTAGTGAAAAAACAATGGCAATAAACGAGCGACGCCAACCCTTTGCTGCTAACATTTGCAGATGAAGTGCATCAGGGATCGGAAGCTTCTTCCTGGCTTTTCGCATCTCTTCAAGCTGTGAAACAATAGCTTCCTGAAGCAATTTCAGCGCCGTTGTTTTTTGCACGTCCGCTCCGGTCAGATATTCAGCAAATCGGATCATTGCTGGCGTGGTAACATTCGGAGTCACCAGGTCCATGCAACGAAAACGAGACATGGTCATAAATTGCGTGATTCGAACCATTTTTTCAAATAGCTGCAAGGCTGCCATTTGCAGCGCAACGATAAAAACTGGAATAGGCTGAAGATTATGAACGGCTAATTGTTTTTTTCCAACACCCAAAATTTCAAACGTTGCTGGCTGATTATCCTGGATTAGCTTGAAATCTCTTTCTGCAAGCTGGATAAATCGTTGATCGATATCCCACTGCAATTTATCTGGGGGTGGCAGGCTGGCAAAATTCTTACCAGTTTTTTTGTCAACTGGCCACGCATTTGCCCGCTTCTGCAATTCCGATGCCGCGCGCATCATTGGATTGCCATCCAGGTACGTGCTAAAATTACAAATTGTACATGCCTTTGAATTGCCAAAAACAACGATTTGCAGGCTGGAATGATACCAGCGATTTTCGTTATTCCCAACATGAGAGGCAAGTGCGACCTCTGAATAATTCGCTGGCGCTTGATCAAGATCGAGACAGAGCGTGACAAAGCTGTGGCGCAACGCATGAAGCGACTCTTTATTGATCTCACTCTGTTGCATCTTTTGAAAAATCCGGAGCTGGGTTCCGTGGTTGGCACAGGTCAAAATACCGGGCGAAATGGCATTTGTTTCATGTTTGCTTTGTTGCGCATCCTGAATGATTTGATTCAGCGCCGCTTCAATTTGTTCAAATCCGAGCTCAACATCAGGATTCCCGATGTGTAAAATATAAAATTTTCCCCGGACAATCACTGTGATGCAGGACGCATTTCGACTCTTAAATATTCGTGCGCGATTGCCTTCCACGATCAAGCTGGTGGAAAAAAGATTGGGGTATTGTCCCATCTCCAAAATCTGATCCTTATATCGGTCGGGCGGCAGATTGCCAGACATCACATCGAGGTAAAGACTTCGTGCCGCAAACAGCAACGTTGCTGCCCGTTTCACAGGACTTAAATTTCTTGTATCATCGGCAAGAGCCAGGGACGCGGAAATGACGTGACTGAACAGCCCGCCCCCACGCAGATCAGAACGACACAGAATATTTTCCAGCGAATCAGGCAGTCGCTTCAGGAAATTTCTGAATCCTGTCACTGCCATTGAGGTCTGCATCATCCAGCGCAGGAGTTTGCCACTATTCTGTCCCAATTCTTCTATAAAATCTCTGATATCGGCTTCATCCGGAAGCGGAATAATCGGCGGCTTGGGATATGCAGCAATATGCTCATAGATATCCCGGGCGCGCTCTGTTGTATCTAAAATTTCCTTCTCATTTAATTTGCCTAACGATCGTTCCATATTTCCCCCCCAATTGGCGTCGATAATCACTTGTTTGATTCGATCCAAACTTTCAGTCAAAACAGCAATCAACTCAGCATTTGGAATTCTCCAGTTTACAGAAGGCATCATCGTGATGACGATCTTCTGCTCATAAATTTGATAGTGAAGTCCAAAATACTTCACGTAAGGCAAGCGAATTCCCGGGCGACCGACCACCGGGACTTCACGATAAATTTCAGGATGTGAAACCAAAATCTCACGCTCTTCTGACTTGAGCAAACCGAAAATCTTCAAGACAAAATTGGTCAAGATCGCGATAAAAATTATATACAATCGCTTCACACCACGATTCAAATGATAAAAGAGCGGCAGGATGTCATCCAGCGAATTGTATCGCCTTGCCATCCGACAGGCCTGTGCCTGTGAATTTATGGCTTGTTGCATAAACTGCATTGCATGGCAATTGTTCAGTTCGCTGCCATCCATAAGCTCTACAAATTTTATGACTTCCGGTGTTGTTACCACCGTTGTCACCAGATCCATGCAGCGATATTTCGACATCGATAGAAATTGAGAAATCTTCACGTTTTTTCCAGTAAATCGCTTCGCGGTCATTTGCAGAGCCAGAATAAATGCCGGAACGGCAGCAATGTTATGGGTTTTAAAAAAATTTCTACCGATACTTTGAATCTCAAAAGTAGCCTGCTGCGTGTCCAGTATTCGATTGATGTCTTGCCTCGCCTGAAGAATTGTACCAGGTCGAATCATCCATTTCAGCTCGTCGGCTGTTGGGATGTTAGGTCGAGTACTGTTGGCATTATTTGTTAAAGGGCAGCGAATACCACGTTTTTGGATTTCCGAAGCCGCACGCATCATCGTGTTGCCATCCAGGTAGGTCGTAAAATTGCATATCACGCTTGCCCGGGCATTTCCAAAAACTACCAGTTGCAAGCTCGAATGGAACCAACGATTTTCGCAATTGCTGCTATGCGTAAAATAAGCCGCGTCTGCATACGATTCCGGAAAGCTCTCCAGATCGAGACACAACGTGATAAAGCTATGCCGAAGCGCTGCAAGGGAGTCGGCATTCGTTTTGATCTTTTGAAGCTTATAAAAAGTTCTGATCTGCCTGGAATTTGACGCACATGTCAACACACCAGGCGATGGCTCATCATTTCGCAACCGGTTCTGTTGAGCTCGCCGTACGATATCGCTCAGCGCTTCTTTCACCTGGTCGATTGTCGTTTCGATTCCAGGAATTCCAATCTCTAACTTATAAAACCGTCTCGCCACAATAACGATAATGCTGGTCGTGTTGGTGCTTTTGAAGATTCGCGCTTCTTTGCCATCCACGATCAAGCAGGTAGAAAACAGGTTTGGATATTGACCCATTTCTAAAACCTGGTCTTGATTCATATCCTGGGGAAGCTTGCCAGAAACAATATCATTGTAAAGATTGCGAGTTGCGAAAATGAGCGTCGCCGCTCGTTCGATAGGACTCACTTTCCTGGGATCATCTGCTAATGTCAAAGTTGCAGAAATCAATGGTGTGTAAAGCCCGGGTAATCGCAAATTAGTCTTGCGATAAATATCTTCAAATCGCTGTGGCAGTTGCTGGTAAAAGCGTCGAAAACCTGTAGTGACTATTGCGGTTTTCAAAATGATATGCGAAAACCGACAAGATTTTAAACCATGCAATTCCAGGTTTTCTATTCCTTGAAGGGGAATGATCGGTGGTTTTTGATACCCCCCAACCTCCTCATACACATCCCTCGTACGCTCCTGATGATTCATTGTGTAGCTCCGCGCTGAACGTACAAAAAAACCACATAGCCCTTGCTATGTCTTGAAAAGTACTGGGCAGTTCATTCAAATAGCTGCCCAGTGTTTGCTTTAACT
>JALOPY010000232.1 GCA_025453735.1 bacterium
CGATTTGCTGATCGGCGAGGAGCAGTTTTTAAAGCCGATTTTTGAACAAGCGATCAAAATTCTTAATCCGAGTGTGTCGATTAAAGGATCAGGCAGAGCAACGATTCAAATCCACAATCGCTCGGATTTGATTTTTGAGCTGGCATCGGAACAAGCATTCGAGGAACTCTCATTTCCAACGGCAATGAAACTTTATCCTGAAAAGACGATGCGATTTCAAATTCAGGGTAAATCGAAAGTTCTCTCCGGGAGGAAAAAAATCGATCTGCCCTTTGTTGCAAAAAATTTGTTGGTCGCTCCAGAGAGGGGATTGCCAATCATTTTGAATATTGAAGTCAATTTTATTCCTGAGGAATAGAAACGATTACCAAACTTTTTAAGTTTGGTAATCGTGGCTTCCGATTTCACAAAAAGCATTCTTTGATAAAAAAGGTTAAAACAAATGAACGAGCTACTGAAATGGCGCAAAGAATTCCCCATCCTCGAAAAGACAGTTTACCTCATAAACAATTCCCTGGGCGCCATGCCCCGCGCGGTTTATGATAATCTGAAATTATACGCCGACATCTGGTCCACGCGCGGAATTCGCGCCTGGGAAGAAGGCTGGTGGGAATTCATTAATGACATCGGAAACATTCTGGCGGATATTATCAGCGCGCCCCACAATACTGTTTCCATGCATCAAAATGTCACCATCGCCGAAGCCGTTGTCTTATCCTGTTTTGATTTCAAAGGAAAGAAAAAGAAGATCGTTTATAGCGATATGAATTTTCCTTCGGTGAGGTATCTCTATCAAGCCCGTATTCCTGATGGAGCGAAAATCGAAATTGTGAAATCGGAAGATGGGATTACGGTGCCAACTGAAAAAATGATCTCAGCCATCGATGACGAAACTTTGCTGGTGCCGATCTCTCACGTGCTATTCAAAAGCGCGTACATTCAAGATGCCGCAGCCATCATCGAAAAAGCGCATGCCTGCGGAGCGCATGTCGTTCTCGATACTTATCAATCGGTTGGCACCGTGCCAGTCGATGTGCAGAAATTGAACGTCGATTTTGTCGTGGGTGGCTCGATCAAATGGCTCTGCGGCGGGCCTGGTGCGGCTTATCTTTATGTCCGACCAGAGCTGGGAAAAAAGTTACAGCCCCGCTTGACCGGCTGGATGGCGCATCACGCCCCATTTGCGTTCGAGCCTGATATGCGATTCACCGAAAATATCGCATTCAAATTTTTGAACGGTACCCCACATTTGCCAGCCTTGTATGCCGTGAAAGCTGGCTATGAAATTATCAGAGAAGTTGGAGTGGAGAGAATAAGAAAACGATCGCTCGAATTAACCGAACGAATCATTCAGCGGGCTCAGGAATCTGGATTTAAAATCAATAGTCCATTGCATCCGGAACGACGAGGCGGGACTGTCGTCGTTCAAATGGAAAATAGTCAGCGAATCTCCAATGAATTATTGAGAAGGGATTTTTTGATCGACTGGCGTCCCAATGCGGGTATTCGGATTTCGCCGCATTTTTATAATACTGAGGATGAAGTGGATGCGATTATGGAAGAAATAAAAAAATTGTCCTCGATGCGGGCTGGCTTTAAGATTTAGAATGCACTGACTCCATCCGCTCAGGCTAATGGAATCAGTCTATTAAATTTTGGAAATTTACAACTGCAAAACTTCATTTTCATCGTAAAACCTCAGTCTCGGGTGTATAAACCTGGTTTCTGGCAGAAACCAGGTTTATTTTCTACCTGTAAGTGAGCTTTTACTTTTCATCAAAAGAAAACCTTGACATTTTGTCGTAACAATGTTATATTTACCCGATTTCAAACCAATGTGAGTGGCATGGCAAATTTTGAATTAATATCAGATTATCAGCCGACGGGTGACCAGCCGGCAGCAATTGCGGAATTGACGACTGGCATTAAGCGAGGGGATCGGTTCCAAACGCTGCTTGGCGTAACAGGCAGCGGCAAAACCTATACGATGGCGAACGTCATCGCCAATATCGGAAAGCCCGCTTTGATTCTGTCGCATAATAAAACATTAGCCGCGCAATTGTACGGAGAATTTAAAAGCTTCTTCCCGAATAATGCTGTCGAATTTTTCATCAGCTATTATGACTATTACCAGCCCGAAGCGTATGTCCCCACGACAGACACCTATATCGCCAAAGATACCTCGATCAATGATGAGATCGATCGTCTCCGGCTGAAGGCGACGAGTTCGCTGCTGGAACGAAATGATGTGGTCATTGTAGCGTCGGTATCCTGTATTTATGGATTGGGCTCGCCCGAAGATTACAAACAGCTTTTGCTAATTCTACGAAAAGGCGAGCGTCTTCCCAGAAAGCAGATCCTTGAAAAATTAGTCGATATTCATTACACCCGAAACGATATTGATTTTTCGCGCGGGACGTTCAGAGTCCGTGGCGATGTGATCGAAGTGATTCCTGCCTATGAAGAAGAAGGCGTGCGGATCGAGCTGTTTGGCAATGAGATCGAAAACATTTCCATTATCGACACCCTGACCGGAAAAATCATCAGCAGCCGGGACTCCGTTGCCATTTATCCGGCAAAACATTATGTCACAACTCCGCTCAAGCTGGAAGAGGCGATACGAAACATCAAGCTCGAGCTTGATGAACGCCTGACGCTGTTGCGGAATCAAAACAAGCTGCTGGAAGCGCAGCGATTGGAAATGCGGACCAATTACGATCTGGAAATGATGCAGGAAATTGGATTCTGCACCGGTATTGAAAATTACTCGCGTCACCTGACCGGACGGAAGCCAGGTGAGCGTCCCTTTACATTGCTCGATTTTTTTCCCAAAGATTTTCTGATGATCATTGATGAATCGCATCAAACGATCCCCCAGGTGCAAGGGATGTATTATGGAGATCGCTCCCGCAAGGAAACGCTGGTTGATTTTGGATTCCGGCTGCCTTCTGCCCTGGATAATCGTCCGCTGAATTTTCCGGAATTTGAATCGATGCTCAATCAGGTCGTTTTTGTTTCAGCAACGCCGGCTGAGTATGAGCTGGAAAAGAGCGGCGGGGTCATCGTCGAGCAGATCATTCGACCCACCGGCTTGATTGATCCGCAAATCGAAGTTCGATCCAGCAAAGGACAGATCGATGATTTGATTTCGGAAATCAACCTGCGGACGGAAAAAGGCGACCGGGTTTTGGTAACCACGCTCACCAAACGGATGGCAGAAGATTTAACCGATTATCTTTCCGAGATGAACATCAATGTCCGGTATTTACACTCCGAAATTGCAGCATTGGATCGCGTGGAGATTCTTCGCGATCTCAGGTTGGCAGAGTTCGATGTACTGGTTGGAATTAATTTGCTCCGGGAAGGTCTGGATTTGCCGGAAGTTTCATTGGTCGCGGTGATGGATGCGGATAAGGAAGGTTTTTTGCGCTCGGAAACATCATTGATGCAGACCGCGGGACGTGCCGCTCGCAACATTGGCGGAAAGGTGATTTTCTACGCGGATAAGATCACCAAGTCGATGCAAAAAACAATCGATGAAACCAACCGTCGCCGAAAAATTCAACAGCAATTCAATGAAGAACATGGCATCACACCGACGACGATCTATAAATCCGTCGAAGACGTGATGCGATCAACCCGTGTTGCCGACGAAAAAGTGGACAAGTGGGGCACGCGGCGAAAAAAGCGCCGTGACCAGCAGGAGCTGCGATTGTCAAACCTGGAGCGCGAAGAACTGATCGATCAATACGAAAAGGAGATGGTCGCAGCCGCCAAAAATCTCGATTTCGAGCGGGCTGCGGAATTGCGCGATGAGATTGAATGGTTGAAAAGTCAGTAACTAGCGGTAAGAAAAAACTATACGGCTAAACCAAATGAAAAATTTTTCCTCCTCAAAAAAATCAAAACAATTTCCTGAAGCGCTTGATAATCTAATCGAAAGCGTAGTGAAAGAAATCAATCCGATAAAGATTTTGATATTTGGTTCCTGGGCACGAGGAGAAAATAAGGCAGAGAGTGATATCGATCTTTTGGTCGTCATGCCCGATGGCATTCATCGAAGAAAAACCGCCCAAATGCTCTATCGAAATATCCGGGGGATCGGTGTTCCATTCGATCTGATAGTTGCCACTGTTTCGGATCTGGAAAAACATCGCAATAATATTGGCTTAATATATAGCACGATACTTTCAGAAGGAAAGGAGATTTATGCACGACGAAACTAATTTCTCTGGAAGTGCGCAGGATTGGTTACGGTTTGCGCAAAGCGATCTGGAGATCGCTCGAATTGATCGACCTCCAGCAGAGAACAACAAAACATATAATGAAAACTAATGAATCGAACAATCATTCAATGAGTCTAATTTTGACCATAACCCGAGTCTAATAAAATGGAATATATTTTTACCGAGCATGCAAAACATGTTATCGCTGAGCGAGAAATACTGGTAGCTTGGATAGAGCGCGTATTTTTCAAACCAGAAAAAATCGAGACTGACCAAAAAGATTTCACGTTAAAACACTCATTAGGAAGAATCCATGAACATGGCGGAAGAGTTTTAAGGGTCGTATATAATGATCTTACTCGTCCGAAAAGAATAGTCACCGCTTATTTTGATCGATCAATGAGGAACAAATTATGAAAATAAAATTTGATGAACAATCGGATTCCATCTATATCCGTTTCGATGAATCAAAAATCATCGAATCCGAAGAAGTGCGACCTGGAATTCTTTTTGATTTTAATAACCAATCACAAGTCGTGGGAATCGAAATCTTAAGAGTTCAAGAACGCATCCCTATAACGAATTTAAAACGACTTCAGTTTGAGATTGCTTAGGGACGTGAATTAACTAACTGTCCCAGTTACGAATGATCCTTGTTCATAGAAAGGCAAGATTGCTTTGTCAAATGAGTGACTTAATTAATTCACAGTCCTTAGCTAAATTCGTTTCGACACCCATTTAGTTTTTACCTGATGAATATTTGATTCGTAAATTACTTCATAGAAATAAAATGGATCTCAAATAATGAAGATTTTAGTCGTCGGCAGCGGTGGCAGAGAACACACGCTCGCCTGGAAAATCGCTCAAAGTCCGCTGCTAAAAAAGCTCTATTGCGCTCCGGGAAACGGCGGCATTCAGCAGCTCGCTGAATGTGTGCCAATCCTGGATACAGACATCGCTCATTTGGTAAAATTTGCCGATGAAAATCATATCGATCTCACCGTGGTCGGTCCTGAAACTCCATTGGCGATGGGTATTGTCGATGCCTTTCAG
>JALOPY010000233.1 GCA_025453735.1 bacterium
TTTCAAATTTGACGAATTAGAAGTAATGACAAACCTTTTTTGAGGAGGCAACATGCCGAAAACCTTTCAGGGAAAAATAATTGGAAAAGATATAAAATTTGGCATCGTCATCAGTCGCTTTAATGAATTCATTTCCTCGAAATTGCTCGCCGGAGCGCTGGATTGTTTTCAGCGTCATGAAGTGGCTGAAGATGATATCGATATATTCTGGGTGCCAGGTTCTTTTGAAATCCCGCTCACCGCTCTAAAACTGGCAGCCAGCAAAAAGTACGATGCTGTGGTTTGTCTCGGGGCAGTGATTCGCGGGGCTACGCCACATTTTGAATATATTTCAGCGGAAGTCACCAAGGGGATCGCCCAGGTGAACATGCAGACCGGAATCCCAACAATCTATGGCGTTATCACTGCGGATACGCTGGAGCAGGCGATTGAACGAGCCGGAACCAAAGCAGGAAATAAAGGTTGGGACGCGGCAATGTCGGCAATGGAAATGGTGGATCTGGTGAAGAATATCTAACCAGAATTAATTCGCAAAACGAAACTACTCAGGTTCACGGTTTAGAAGTATCCGGTTCAAGATATAAGATGAAGAAAATTTAAGCTCTTTTCAAATAAAGAGTGCCTTTGATGATTCATCATTATAGAAGAATAAATTATTTCCACCTGTGAACCCTGAACGATGAACCTTGCAGCCTGAGTCGCTGCCATAAAATAATCAATACTGCAGTTGTTTCGTCTTCTGAAGACGAAGAAGTTTCTGAAAATTAAATCTATTGGTACCTATGAAAATAAAATATTTTTTGATACTGCTAATTTTATTTTGTACAAATGTAACCATATTAGCCGGGGTAGGAGATTGGACGACGTTCATCAGCCAGACCGATGTTCGGGATTTGATCTTATTTAATGATCACATTTGGTGCGCCACTAATGGCGGGGTATTCAGTTATCAAATTGCAACAGGCAATTACCAGCAATATAACAATACCAACGGATTGACTTCCCTCGATGCCCGAACTATTGAGGTTGATAAACAGGGCAATATCTGGATCGGCTTTGGCGATGGCTGGATCAACCGCTTTAATCCAGCTGCGGACGAGTGGAACATCATTCAGGATTACGTGGGGCGGAAAATCTACGACTTAGAGGCAATAGGTGATTCCATGCTGATCGCATTGGATATTGGAATCAGTCTTTACGATGTCCAGCGCCGGGAAGTCAAGGAAACTTACAAGCGTCTTGGCTGGCAGTTGACCGGTGAAATTGCTGTGCTGGATATTTTACTCGTCGATCGGGAGATTTGGGCAGCTACTGGCTCCGGAATCGCACGTTCCAGTTTTGATCTGGCGAATCTAATGGCGCCGGAAAGCTGGATCAATTATTCAACATTGCAGGGCTTGCCATCGAACACGATCAACACACTTGAATTTCATAACGGGACAATTTACGCTGGAACTGAATCGGGAGTTGCTGTTTTGCAAGGGCAAAATTGGAGCGCTATAAATTCAAACTTGCCCGATTTAGAAATCATGAAGCTGATCTCCAAAAATAATGAATTATATGCTGTGACAGTTGGCTATGTAAGTCGGTGGATTGCGGAAGAAAATCTCTGGCGAAACGTTGCGCCATTTTTAAGACCATTGACCAGCCTGGCAATAGCTGAAAATGGTGATCTCTGGGTGGGGCGACAAAAGTCCGGGGAAGGAAAAGGGTTTGCCAGGTTTTCCATCGCAGATCAAACATGGGAAATTCTGCTGCCCCCCGGTCCTCCAGGCAATATCATCAATGGGCTGGCGATTGATCATGATGAGGTGCTGTGGTGCGCGTCAAGCTATGATGGGATATTTCGCTTTGATGGACAAGCCTGGCGGCAATACACCACAGCTGATGGGCTGATTAACAACGCCGTTGAAATGGTAATGGTCGATTCTCAAAATCGAAAGTGGTTTGGAGGAATTGGAAGTGGGCTGGTCATGATTGATGCGAACGATACTATCACCGTATTTCATAATGAAATTCTGTCTGGGATTAATGAAGATCCAAACTGGGTGGTTGTTTCGGATATAAAAGAAGATCAATACAATAATGTCTGGATTCTCAATAGCTTTGCAGCCAATAATAACGTCGTGGCTGTTTATACGCCTCAGAAACAATGGTACTTTTTCTCAGTGCAGGAAGGAATTCTCAGCAAAGTTCTTACATCACTCGATTTTGATCGAGCCGACAGGGTATGGGTTGGAACCCAGTCTGGAGTTAGCGTTATTGACTATAACAACACACTGGCAAATAAAACTGATGATGTGATTGCAGGAAATAATTTAACGACAGCCGATGGATTAGAAAATAATAATATTAAAGATGTTGTGATTGACCAGGACGAAATTGTTTGGATTGCAACAGAAGCCGGGGTAAACTACTGGAATCCGTCCGCTCCCCAAAAAGTTTCTTACCAGTACGGTCTCTTGAGCAATTCGGTTAACTCTGTTGAAATTGATATTCGTAACAATAAATGGTTCGGTACCTCGGCAGGCGTGAGCATCCTTGGGAGCGATGGCTATACCTGGACCCATTATTCCACCGATAATAGCCCGCTCGTGAATGACAACGTTACGTCGTTCGGCTTTGATTTTGAAACCGGAAAAGTTTATATTGGAACTTCTAATGGGCTATCGGTGCTGGAAACACCGTATTCTCGCCCCCGGGAAGATTTGAACCAGGTAAAAGCGGGTCCGAATCCGTTCCTGGCTGGACCTGGTAACGAGTTCACCTTTTTGGACCTGGCTGATGATGTTTCAATCAAAATCATGACAGAGAACGGCATGATCGTCCGGAAGATCGATAATGAAAATATTTTGGGCGCAGTAACCTCCTGGGATGGCAAAAACAGCAATGACGAATATGTCGCGAGCGGAATTTATCTCTACGTGATTTATAATGAAGACACCGGGCAGAATCGCGTTGGCAAAATTGCAGTCATTCGGGAATAGCAGTATCGGAGAAATTGCTCCAGAAAGAACCTAACTTCGCAAATCAAAGTCGCGTCATTTTTTTGTGCTTTGATTAATGAAGCAATTCCCTTACAATGAGAAGCGGAGAAAGCGGAGTTTAAACGGAGTTTTGTAACCGATAAATAAGATCTCAAAAATTTCTCTGTGAAACTCTGTTAACTCTGCTACTCCTTGTAATTTTTTTTCACGATATTTTTTACACAAACTTTGAAATTTCGATGCAATAAAATAAAAGAAATAGCTTTCAGGATCGAAAAATATTTATGCTAAGAAATCTCCATGTCGAAAATTTTGCGCTTATTGATAAAATTGACGTTCAATTTGAACCTGGCTTAAATATAATTACTGGCGAAACTGGCGCTGGCAAATCAATCCTGATAGATGCCCTGGGCTCCACTATCGGCGAAAAAATAGCGAGCGACTCGCTTCGTAAAGGAGCGACCCGCGCTATTGCTGAAGGAATTTTTCAGATCAACGCGAACCTGGAACTGAAAAATCATCTTCGACAATATGAAATTGAAGACCTTTCCGACACGATCATTCTCCGCAAAGAGATTTCTGATAATTTGCGCAACCGCGCGTTTGTGAACGATTCCCCGGTTCCGAATTCCCTGCTCATCGATGTAGGCAATCTGCTGGTTGACCTGCATGGGCAGCATGAGCATCAGTCGCTGTTAAATGTCAATTACCACATTCAATATCTGGACGATTTTGGAGGATATGATCAACTTTTGTCCAGTGTGGCAGAAAATTATACGACATACCTTCGCTTGCTTGATGATCTCAAACTGCTGAAAGCGCGAGAACGCACCCTCGCTGAAAAACGTGATCTCTATCGTTTTCAGGTCGAAGAGATTAAAAGCATAAATCCCTATGCTGGCGAAGAAGAAGATCTGCTGCAAGAGGAAAAAATCCTCCAAAATAGTGAAAAGCTGTTTCAGCTTACCACTGAATTGTTTAATGATTTTTATGATGCTGAAGGGTCTGTTTATGACAGAATTTCTGATGGACTGAAAAAGCTTGATGAGCTAGCCGCGGTTGATGATCGGTTCAACAATTTGAAAGCGGATTGTGATGCTGCCCGCGTTGCAATCGAGGAGGTTGCAAAATTCGTACAAGGCTATTTTAGCAATATCGAATTCAATCCTGATAGATTAGAGCAGATTCGTGTGCGACTGGGGCAATTTGCATTGCTCAAAAAAAAATATCATCGTTCCATGGATGAAATCATTGTCTATCGGGAGCAAATCGAGCAAGAATTGCAGGATATTGAAAGCATCGACGCCACAATTTCCGCAAAACAACAGGAGATTGACGCGCAACAGACCGGTCTCAGCCAGGCTTGCCAGTTGCTTTCTGAACAGCGCAAGCAGGTTGCGGTGCAGCTTGAAAAGCAGGTTCTCGAAAAGTTGGGTCAATTAGGCATGAAGAATGCGAAATTCAAGATTCAAGTCGAATGGCTTGCCGATGAAAATGGCGCTGTTATGCTGGGAAATTCCCGATATAAAACATCAGAGCAGGGACTCGATCAGGTCGAGTTTTATATTGCTGCCAACCCGGGTGAAGATTTGAAGCCCCTGGCGCGAGTGGCTTCCGGTGGAGAAATCTCGCGCATCATGCTCGCTCTGAAATCATCCCTGGCTCAGGTGGATAAGATTCCCGTGCTGATTTTTGACGAAATCGATATGGGAATTTCCGGCAGGATAGCCCAGGCAGTCGGTCTTGCCTTGAAGCGGCTATCGAGAACACACCAGATTATTTGTATCACCCACTTGCCGCAAATTGCCAGCATGGGCGAGCATCATTTTGTCGTCGAAAAAATTTCCGACCAGGCATCGACTCGCACCCAGATTCGAAAGCTGACGACAGACGAACGAGCCTTTGAAATCGCCAAGCTGTTAGGAGGTGAATCTGTTACCGACACGCATGTCAGAGCTGCGCTCGAACTCATCGAAGAAGCGAATCGTTTTAGGAATGCGGATTGATTGTTCCAGGAAAACAATTTGGAACCTAGCTGCGCAAATCGAAGCTGCGCCATTTTTTTGGGAGCATTAATTAATGAAAAGCAAACACAAATTTCGCAGGCAAAATTTACAGTGTTTCCCTACAAGGTGAAACAGAGGAAGCAGAGTTTAGGGGGGAGATAAAATAATTGGGATGGTTTGGATCTTTTGAATGTTTAGGATTAAAAATTTATGAAGTCTCATTGAGTAACTTATTTTCTCTCACCCCCTTTAGCAGAGTTTTGAAACCGCTTGATACGCCCAA
>JALOPY010000234.1 GCA_025453735.1 bacterium
ACAATCAATGAATTAACCTGAACTAAGATTTTTCGGATAAAATGATATAAATAGAAAAACGTAAAGAAGAATTAGAATAAAAATGGCTCAACAATGCAAAATAAAAAATACATTTTTCCAGAATACAAAAAACGAAACATCAAACAGCACTCCAAGATCATCGCCACAGCATCTTATTTTCCTGATAGAGTGGTGAGCAACCAGGATATTATTGCTGCCAATCAACTCCCTGTGACCGATGTCGTCATCCGAAAAACACTGGGTGTAGAACACCGAAGAATCGCAGATGAAGGCGTGGCAGATTCGGATCTGCTGGTCAAAGCAGCGCAACGCTGTCTCGAAAAAGCGAAGATTAAACCCGAGCAGCTATCCAAATTATTAGTGACCAAATTCCTGGGCGACCGCATCTTGCCCATGACCGCTTCGATGGTGCAGCGGAAATTAAATTCCCAGGTTGCCTTTCACGCTGTGGATATCGAAGGCGGAATTAATTCGTTTTTACATGCCATCGATCTGGCGACCCGATACATCAGTACGACACAGGGAAAAGAACAGTATATTTTAATTTTATCAGGCGGAATTCATGTGACGCCAATTAGCAAAACTGATCCGAGATTAGCCTTTCTGTTCGGCGATGGCGCTTCGGCGATTTTGCTGGCAGTTGCTGATGAACCGCATTTTCTGGCGTCGTATATTTACACCAATTACGAATATTATGATACAGCAGGCTCCCGTATGTTAAAAATGGATGAATGGGTATCTGAAAAAATTTATGATAAAGGCGAATACGAATTATTGTACAACCTTTATCGCATGGATAATTGGAAGGAATCACTCGATTTCTATTTGCAGGCAGCAGAAGTCACGAGGGAAAATCTGCTACAGGAAAGCGGCCTGACTATGAAGGATATCGACCTGGTATTGGTCACGGAGAATAACAAAAAGATCAGGGATCTGACGCTGGAAAAATTGGGTGTTCCTGAGGAGAAAAGTCTGACTGTCATCCACGAATATGGCAATACCATGTCGGCCATGCTGCCCATTTTGATGAATCAGGCTTTTTCTGAGGGCAGATTGAAACAAGGGATGAATATCATGCTGATTTCCCACGGCGAAGGCGCCAGTGGAGGAGGAATGATCTATCGAGTTTAGTTTTTTGCCACGAAGGCACCAAGACTCAAAGATTTTTCTATCTTCCTTCGTGCCTTTGTGACTTAGTGGCAGCTATTAAATTTCAATTAAAGGAACTTGAATTATGGAAATTGACAAAAATGATTATGTCTATGTAACAGCCAAAAAAATGATCAGTGATTATTTAAGATTGAAAGAAGATGAACTTCAACCTGATTCTCACATCGTGGATGACATCGGGGCGGATTCACTAGCGATTGTGGAATTGGGATTTCAAATATCAGAAAAATTTGGAGTGCCGCTGCTGGATACCAGTGATGATAAATTGGTTTTTAAGAATCTGGTTAAATACATCAAAGAAAATTCCAAAATGCAAATCCCAAATGACAAATGAATCTCAAATCCGAATTTTTAATTTCCAAACCGAACGCGCTCTTTCAAAGGTTTCAAGCCTTTGAAAGGATCGGAAGTTTGGGAATTGGGGATTGAATATTGTTTGAATTTTGTTTTTTGTCATTTGGAATTTAACAATTTGTTGAAAGGAAAATGATGCTTTCCAAGTTACGATATAAAGAAGCCAAGCCACTAAATATCGATCGTTATGCCAAAATTCTATCCACCAGCGTGGTCGTTCCAGACAAAGTGGTGACCAATGATGACATCATCAAACGGTACGATCTGATTGCCACCGATCGGGCGGTGCAATTTGCCATTGGCATCAAGGAACGGCGCTGGGTGGATGAAAATACGCTGGTTTCGGATTTGCTGACCGAGGCGGCACGACAATGCCTGGATCGTGCAGGAGTTGACCCCGAAAAGCTGGATCGGGTGATCTACACCAAGCTGATGGGCGACCAGATTGTGCCTGCCACCAGTATTGCGGTGTTGAAAAAGCTTGGCATCAAACGTGGCATTCCTGCGTTCGATATTCTGGCAGCGTGCAGTGGCTTCGCTCACCTCATCGATATGGCGATCCGTTATATTGATTCAGGCGATGATTACGTGCTCATTCTCGGCGGCGATGTGTCCAGTCGATTGGCAGATGCTCGAAACAAAAAGGACACCCGAACCATCTTCTTGCAGGGCGATGCTGTCGTGGGCATGCTGCTCGGCGTTTCCGACGTCCAGCACTTTCTGGCGTCGTATCTTTATACCGACAATACCTATTTCGATTATTCGTACATCCCATTTGGCACGGAGCTATTGAATAAGACCAAAACTTTCGACAACGAAATGTTCAACATGCAAATGCCCGATGGCATGCTCGTTCACAATTCGGTGATCGATTCCTGTGAATTGGTGACACAGAAACTGCTGGCTCAAACGAACCTGACGCTGAACGATATCGATGTCTTCATTACCTGCGATCAGACCACGATGACCTGGGAAGCTCAATTGCAACGAATAAAATTTCCTAAAGAAAAGAGCGCCAGTCTGTTCCACAAGTACGGCAACACCGTAGCTGCCATGAGCCTGATAAATTTGCATGAAATGATTGAAACGGGCAAATTAAAAAGAGGCATGACCGTGATTTTTATGGCGCACGGGGCAGGAGCGAGTGGGGGTGGGTTTGTGTTCAGATATTGACCGATTCCATCTACCAGAGGCAGATGGAATCGGTGGCCGATGCTTTACGACATCTATTCATGTTTTGCCAGATCAAAGCAACAGCACCATCTTTTTTGTTGCCTCAAATTTTCCTGCCTGTATTTTATAAATATAAACTCCGCTTCCGACAAATCGCTTTCGGTCATCAAATCCATTCCAGTTTGCACGATAATGACCTGGTTGCTTGATTTCATCAACCAAAGTAATTAGCTTTTGTCCCACAAGATTATAGATCATCAATTTTACCTGAGCTGCTTCTGGAACTGCATAGTGGATCGATGTCAATGAATTAAATGGATTGGGGTAATTTTGTAATCATTTCAAGAATATTGAAATTCGATGCGGAAATATCGTCCGAACCAATTTTTTCAAACAGAAATTTTATTACAAGCTCATCATCATTGAAAGGCTCGCTCGCAGCAAAAGCGACATGAATTAGTTCCGACGAAGCCGAAGCTTCGAGAATTGCAGTATCGTTTGACTGACTGTCTTTCCCACAGGAAACGAATTTTAGATTTTGGTGATTAAACTGCATTTTAAGCAAGCCTGAATAAGCCGCATCATAAAATTTTATCGAGACAGGCAGGAGGAACTTCCCATCGCTCTGCTGCTCAAGAGCCGTAATGGAAATTTGAGTTTGCGCGCCCGATAAAGAAAAATCCTCGCTTCCCCAATTCCCCGAAACATCACCATATAAAATCCCCAGGTAATCCTGATTAATTCGATCGGTTTTTAATGGAGCATAGGTTCGGGAATTTGGAGCCAAGCTCCAATTTTCGTCGCTTATTTTGAAATCATGGAGCGTGAAAGTCCAATCCTTGCCAATGGGGAATTTAGCGTTCTGGTTCACGGTATGCCGCAAAATAAGCGCGGCATCATAAGGCGTCACAACTCCACTCCATTCCCGGTTACATCGCCAGCGATTTTTTGATATGGCGTTAAGCTTATTAATCCGACATAATATTGAAGGATGGTGGATGCATCATACGGACTAATTGCCTGTCGGACATCATCACTCTTCTCTGGAAAAACAGAATAATTTCCCTCATTCAGATTTAAGAATTCGTAATTACCGTCGCTCCCTGAAACGATTGAGTCGGTCTCATCCCCGGTCAATCGAATGATCGCCTTATCGATTGCAACATCTGGTGCGCCATAATATTTCACTCTCCCCCGAATATCAGGTTGGTTTATCACCTGCAAATCTACTGGCACCAGGATCGCTGGCTGCTCCCCATCATTACTTGCAATATGGATATCTCCAAAATATTTTCCGATTGCAAGCGTATCCTGTTCAACAACAGAGCTAATGATAACTTCAATCACCTGATTTGTTCGAGGAGCAAGAGTTCCTGAGACCGGATCAAACTGAATCCAGCTCGGTTTGTCAATGTCTCCAAAAACCGCAATTTCATCGAGCGCAATATCGGCATTATCACTCGCCACAACGTTGAAAGCGAGTTTAACATTCGTCTTACCTCGATATGCCGAAAGATCGATGATTGAATAATACCACACAAAATCTTCCCAGACCCCAATATCTCCAAAAGTCCAGAGCGTCTGCCAGGTTCTGCCATCATCGATGCTTGCTTTCACAAACAAATCGCCATTATCATTTGGATTAACATGCCAGAAATAGCTGCTCAACCACCAGAAACTCATCGCAGGATTGCTGATGTTTGAAAAATCCAGAGCGGGAGTTATTAGCCATTCATCGAGATTAAGTCCCCAACTGCACACTGCGCTATATTTGCCCGAAAAAATATAATTAGATGCGTCGCTGTCCCAATGGGCAGGCAATGATCCACCAGGACTGCTGGGACCATCGATTTTTTTCCACCCTGCAGGCGGCATCGCTCCTGCCTCAAATCCTTCATATAATATTAATCCACTGTTGCTTGAAGAAGATGATTTTTTCGCTGAAAACTGAGGCGCTGGCATCGAGCTAAAATTTGACGCTGAATGCCTATCTGCCGCAAAATAGCTCTTTAGATGCGTTTCGGTACTGGGCAGCAATTTTGGCATCCTGTCCTTCATCATCTTTAAGATTGACGAAGGCTCCCAGGCCAGATGATAATTTAGATTGCTGCCGCCGGTGTTTTCAATGATGATCTGCCGGATTGTCGATTTTCCTTTTTCCAATAAAGCGTGTATCGAATCGGGTGAAACTGAGATCCTTGGAGCGATAGAAACAAGGTAGCTCGCTGCGCTGTACGCGTCAATTCGTCCCTGTCCAAAGGTATTGTCGAATCCGGGATTCCCCAGGTCAATTGCAGTGCTATTCATTATATTTGAAAGCTGCTTCGCATTGAAATCTGGCGTAATTTCTCCAAGCAGCGCCGCAATCCCGGCAGTATGCGCCGCCGCGGCTGATGTTCCATAAAATGGATTGGCAAAATAGCCCAACTGACCCACCTTTGTGCTGACCCCATCGATACCGCAATGATCGGGTTTCGCACGATCGACAAACGTTGTGGGATTTCCGTTGGCATCGTAGGCAAAGATACGTGTTGGGCCGTGACTGCTGGTTGGTTCAATAATATCATTTCCCAAATCTTTGGCATCAATGGCAGCAACCGAGAGACAATTTTGCGCAGCCGCATGTCCATAGATGGCTCCATCATTTCCGATGTATTGCTGCGGCGTCACCCCCGCGCCAAATGTATAAAGTGAAAGGTTTCGCGTTTTTCCACTGAAATTTTTGATACAGATATGTATGTTTATTGCGGTGGATTTGGAGTTTTTATAAACGATCTTTTCCACAGGATCATCGTTTCCATCCTGGGTATCAGTGCTGGAAGCTAATTCGAGCGTGAGTTGCTCGTTGTAGATATAAAGGTCATAGTCATCACTCGATTTCCCGAATTGATTGTTCCATTGCAGGACCGCCGTAATTTCCGCACCGGCTGAAAGCTGAATATTGATCGTTTCGTCGTTAGATGCAAAATTCTGCCAGCCGTCATTATCATTATCAGTAAAATCCTGTTCATAATGATCGAGTTGTTCATTCCCCGCGGCGCTGATATAAATTATGTTATTGTTGCTGACAAGATCATCAACTGTTTGGGCGATAACGCCATCTTCATAAACCGGCTCCAGGGGAAAAAGCATATCATCGCAAATGATCGTGCAACCTGCATTTTTTAGCAGGGTGATATTATTGATAAAATCAGTTTCGCTATTGCCTCGATCAGCAAACGCCAGGCTAGCCCCGGGCGCGATGTCATGAATTATTTCCAAAATGGCAGTGCCTTCATCGCCACTGAATCGATTGTTCATAATTTCAATCGCAGGCGGCAGATCGTGGCTGGCTTGCGAATTTGCCAAATGATCGATCCCTGTTGAAATTACACCAACTTTTTGTCCTGATCCATCAAGACGAAAAGCTTGTCTTGCAATATTTGCACGAAGGATTGCATCGCCTTCAGTTACTACATCACCGCTCATGGCGATAGGCTGGTCTGCCGGGCGGATGTGAAAAATTTGCTCAAGCTGTGCAATTTTTTCAATTTGGTTGAGCGGCGCCCATCCGGAAATTTGGTGGAGATTCGGAGCGATTTTAAAATTTTCTGTGCTCGATTCAATTTCGAAGGCTCTTGCTGTGAGAGCAGCAATCAGCGAATAATTGATTTCAGTAGCTCGCAATATCACATGAATATTCCCGTGGGAATTGGTTTCCAGCGAAGATGCCGGGGTGTAATCGTAAACTTGATTCGTTTCACCCAGTCCAGACACTGATTTTATTAACTGTATTTCATCAAAGATTCGAGAACTGATCTTTCGAAGCTGGCTGGAAACCTCAAGCTTATTCTTCTTGTATCGTTCAGCTTCTTGCTGAAGTTGGGAAGGTAAATCCTGACCTGCAACTATTGTGTGCGATGAAATTATGTGAATGCTTGCAAATAGAAGTAAATAGGCCAAACGCAGCAAAGAAATGTTATGTCTCATTTTCGTCACCCCCAGAAGAGGATTCTATATTCTGTTCATTTTTTTTAAAATAAAAAACAATGATCAAACATACAATAAAATTTTTTATAATTTTGGAGCAGGAACGTTCATTCGATGATGCTTGATTTTCGTTGCAATGGAATCCAACATCACCCGGAAAGAAATTGACAATTCGACTCTGCAAATATTGAACCAGAAAAAGCAGAATAAAAATGAAGGGAAGTCATTTTGAAGTAAAAGCTCACTTACAGGTGGAAAATAAACCTGGTTTCTGCCAGAAACCAGGTTTGTACACCCGAGACTGAAGTTTTACATTTTGAACCAAAAACACGTTGCTTCTTTTTAAAATTATTGATACAATTGAAAAGATAAGATTTTGATTTTCTATCAACATGGTGATTAAAATGAAATTCACAAGGCTGCTTTTGGTTCTCCTGACGTTGATTTTCACTTTCGTATCGAATAACTTCGCACAACCGAATCCCTCGATGTTGAGCAAGAAATACCGGTTATCAAAATTAAAAAAAATCATGCTGGCGCCAGATCAATGGCAGCCATTTCCCAAAGCTTCCGAGCGAGATGCCTGGCTGAGCTTGCCTCAAAATGTTCAGAAACAACTAATCAATCGGGCAAAAAAATATGTGAACTATACCTGGCCCGACCTGCCTGCCACATTTTTTTTAGATTTTGTGCGAACCGGAAATCGCGATAAATATCAACAAGCCAGGGATTTCCGCAGAGAAGCATTGTGCAATTTGGTACTTGCCGAATGTGTCGAGGGAAAAGGAAATTTCCTCGACGATATTGTGAATGGAATCTGGGTGACCTGTGAAGAATCGTATTGGGACGTTCCCGCTCACCTGGCAACACAAGCGCAAGGCTATGGCTTGCCCGATGTCGCAGAGCCTACAGTAGATATTTTTGCCAGCGAAACCGGCGCCCTGCTGGCGTGGACTGCATACCTGCTTGGCGGGCAAATCGATGCTATTTCACCTATTTTAAAGCAACGCATCCAAATCGAATTAGAAAAGCGAATTTTAACACCATGCCTGGAGCGAGATGATTTCGGCTGGATGGGCTTTCGTGACGATAATCCTGTCAACAACCACAATCCCTGGTGCAATTCGAACTGGCTAATCGTTGTCCTTCTCAACGAGCAAAATAAAGAACGACGAATTGCTGCGGTCGGAAAAATTTTGAAGAGCCTCGATGTTTTCATTGCCGGCTACCCGCCAGACGGGGGCTGTGATGAAGGACCAGGCTACTGGAATCAAGCGGCTGGCTCATTATTTGATTGTCTCGATTTGCTCTACACGGCAACCACTGGCTCGATCAACAGCTATGATGAATCCATCATTCAGGAAATGGCAAAATATATTTATCGAGCCCATGTTTCAGATCAGTACTTCATCAACTTTGCTGATGCATCGCCGCGTATTTCAATTGAAGCTGATCTCGCTTATCGCTTTGGCAAACGAATCGGCGATGCAACCATGATGAAATTTGGCGCTTTTATGGCTGATCTGTATCAAAAGCGGGGACTAACATTTTGGGGCAACATTGGGAGACAATTGCACGCTATATTCAACTACGCTGAGCTTCACTCGGCAATAAAAGAACAGCCATTGCTGAGGGATGTCTGGTTGGAAAACCTGCAAGTTGTGACAGCCCGATCCGAGCAAGGATCAGCGAAAGGGCTGTATGTCGCCGCGAAAGGGGGACATAATGGCGAAAGTCATAATCACAATGACGTGGGAAATTTCATCGTTTATCTGGATGGCGAGCCGATGATTATCGATGTCGGCGTCGAGGCATATACGAAAAAAACATTCAGCGCGCAGCGCTACGAAATCTGGACCATGCAATCGGCTTATCATAATTTGCCAACAATTAATGGCGTCATGCAGAAAGACGGACGCGAGTTTTCTGCCAGGAATGTCAATTACTTTGCCGATGATAATTTTGCTGAATTGAAGCTCGACATTGCCGGAGCTTATCCATCATCGAAGATGCATTTGATTTGACAGAAGCTGCGCAACAAATCGACCTGACGTTGATGACGGTGTGCCAGGTGAACCTGGAATCCCCTGGAAAAATCGTTCTGGAACGCGATCGGAATTCATCGGATGGAATGCCGATAACGCTCAAGGTATTTTATAACGATAGCAAATTTCAACTGGAATTAGAAAATGTGAAGCTAACCGACAAACAATTAAAAGCTGTATGGAAGAATGAGGTAACACGAATTCTGTTCCGAACCATCGCACCAACAGCCAGGGACACATGGCAAATGAAGATCGTTCCATAATTTTTTTTAAAATATTTTCTTTGAATTCTTTTTCAGGCTTTCAGCGTCTGTCATTAAATAATTTTATCTGGCAAAAAGTAAAAGCTCACTTACAGGTGGAAATAAACCTGGTTTCTGCCAGAAACCAGGTTTATACACCCGAGACTGAGGTTTGAAGGCAAACAATCATTTTTCTGGAGAACGATGATGAGAATCAATAGTTGGATGAAAATCGCTTTCGTGCTGAATTTTATTATTCTTTCATTAAATCTAAGCCTGGCGCAGCCCGGGAAAATTAGTCTCAGCGAAACCTATCCTTTGTCAGCGTTGAAGAATATTTTAATCTCACAACAAAACTTTCACCCCTTTCCGAGAAGCGACGATCGTGCATCCTGGAATGCCCTGCCAGAACAAGCACAGCAGTTTTTGATCGAACGCGGGGAGCGTTTTTTGAATTTTAATTATCCTGCGCTGCCAGCGACATTATTTCTTGAGTTTGCCCGGGATGGCAATCGGGAAAATTTTCAAAAGCCGCAACGTGAGCGTCGTGATGCGCTCGCCAGCCTCGTCATCGCGGAATGCGTCGAAGGAAAAAGCCGATTTCTCGATGATATTGTCAATGGAATCTGGACCATCTGCGAAGAATCCTATTGGGGAGTTCCTGCTCATCTCTCCATGCAGCATCGCGGCTATGGTCTCCCTGATCCATCCGAACCAACTGTAGATTTGTTTGTTGCTGAGACCGGAAATCTGCTGGCATGGGCGATCTACTTGCTGGGTGAAAAACTCGATCGAGTATCTCCTTTGGTCAGTGAGCGAGTTCAAATTGAATTGGAGAAGCGAATTCTCGATCCCTGTTTCACGCGCAATGATTTCTGGTGGATGGGTTTTCGTCCTGATGTGACGATTAATAATTGGAATCCCTGGGTAAATTCCAACTGGCTTACCGTCGTTCTTCTCAATGAAAAAAATGAGAGTCGCCGGATTGAATCGGTCTCAAAAATTATGCAAAGTCTCGATGTATTTATCAACTCTTATCCAGAGGATGGCGGCTGTGACGAAGGTCCGGGTTACTGGAATCGTGCCGCGGCATCGCTTTTCGATTGCCTGGAATTATTGTACAGTGCAACGAATGGCAGGATCAATATCTATCAGGC
>JALOPY010000235.1 GCA_025453735.1 bacterium
GCTATGGAATGCAAATCGAGTCAAGTAAACGACATCCTGGTTATTGAAATAAAGGGCGAAATAATGGGCGGAGCCGATTCTGAATCGTTCCGTGACATTATTTACAATGCAATTGAAGACGATAAAGTATTTATCGTTGCTGATCTGGCGCGTGCAACCTGGATGAACAGCTCCGGGTTGGGAGTGCTGATCAGTGGTCTCACTTCTGTC
Source organism: bacterium (assembly GCA_025453735.1). GTDB lineage: Bacteria > Zhuqueibacterota > Zhuqueibacteria > Thermofontimicrobiales > Thermofontimicrobiaceae > JALOPY01. The sequence goes on from JALOPY010000235.1 coordinate 211, forward strand.
CGAAGTAGTGGTGGTGATTTGAGGCTGGCGAATATTACAGAACGGGTGAGACGTCCTCTTGAAATTACCAAACTGGAATCGGTATTCTTAATTTACGATTCCGTTGCTGATGCAATTGACAGCTTTAAAACCCAATAGGAGGCAGCCAGTATGTCACAATTTACCCGTGAACAGGTCGTTGAAAAATTCAACCGGGGCGAATCATTGAGTCATCTTGATTTATCTGGAATTGATCTATCGTATGAAAATTTGAAAGGAGCCGATTTTTCCCATTGCAACCTGTCCGATGCTCATTTACAGAATGCCAATCTCGATGCAACGAATTTTAGCGATGCAAACCTGACAAATGTCTTTCTCTTCGGCGCAAATCTTTTGGGTGCATGCTTCGATCGCGCGGATCTTTCCGAAGGAAATTTGCAGGATACCAATTTAGAAAAATCCACTTTTAAAAATGCCATTCTTTTTCATACTAAACTGTTTGGCGCTCAGGCTTCAAATGCTGATTTTAACCATGCTAAACTTATTTCAGGCAGATTGAAACGGGCGAACTTTTTCTCGGCAAATTTCACCGGGGCAGATTTATCCAATTCTCACCTGGAACGAGCGGATCTCAGGAATGCAATTCTGGATCATGCCAATCTATCAGGCGCTTTTTTGAATAATGCGATCATGGATAACGCCAGCATCGTCGAAACAAATTTAGACAATATCACAAAATAGATTTTTCTGCTCCATTTGTGATGTCCCAAGCAGAATTATTAGCCAGAAACTGATGCTTCGGAATTTGTAACTGCCGAAGCATCTTTTTTTAGCTGCTTCAATAAAACAGATAGCCCATCCTTCGCCCTGTAAGAAATTCCTGTTGATATATTCCGCACAATAGTCCAAAAGTGAACATTCAGTCAAAATCAAGATTCAGGGAACTTATCATTCATCACCGGATTTAAACAATAGTTAATTCAAAATACTTATGCAGAGGAGAAAAAAATATGCAGCCGTTGCGGACCTTCACTGTCCAACCGAAACTACCACCGAAATTAGAGCCATTAAAAAAAATCGCACATAACCTGCAATGGAGTTGGAATCATGAAGCTATCGAACTATTTAGTCGGCTGGATGCTGATTTGTGGGAAACGACAGATCATAACCCGGTAAAGATGTTGGGACAGATTCGACAGGAGCGGCTTGAAGCAATGGCTGAGGACGATGGCTTTCTCGCCCATCTCATTCGAGTATCAGAAAAATTAGATAATTATTTGAAAGAAACAACCTGGTACCAAAAGAATTATGGCAAAGATCAAAAAATTCGAATTGCCTATTTTTCGGCAGAGTTTGGCTTGACAGAGTGCATGCAAATTTATTCCGGTGGACTGGGAGTGCTGGCTGGAGATTTTCTCAAATCAGCCAGCGAACTGGGATTGCCGCTGGTTGGCGTCGGGCTGCTTTACCAGGAAGGCTATTTTCATCAATACTTGAACACAGATGGCTGGCAGGGTGAATTGTATCCGAAAAACGATTTTTATAATTTGCCGGTCAATCTTCAGAAAAATGCCGATGGCACTCCTGTAAAAATTGTAATCGATTTTCCTGGCAGAAAAGTATCTGCTCAGATTTGGAAAGTTCAGGTTGGGCGCATCAGCCTCTATCTGTTGGATACCAATATTCAGGAAAATAATGAGGCTGATCGAAGCATCACTGACGAGCTTTATGGCGGCGATGATGAAAAACGGATTCAGCAGGAAATTGTGCTGGGAATTGGTGGGGTTCGGGCGTTAAAAGCGATGGGAATTCACCCGATTGTTTTTCACATGAATGAAGGTCATTCGGCGTTTTTGGCGTTGGAACGAATTTATTGCATTATGAATGAGTGCAATCTCAGCTTTGAACAGGCAAAAGAGCTGACAAAATCCAGTAATATTTTCACTACGCATACGCCTGTTCCTGCCGGAATCGACCGTTTTTTCCTGCAGCTTATCGATCGATATTTTTCCAACTATTATCCCTTATTAAAAATCAATCGACACGAGTTTATCTCCCTGGGAAGCCGCAATCCATCAGATCCGAATGAGCCATTTTCCATGGCGATTCTTGCCATTAAATTAGCAAGTCACATTAACGGCGTCAGCAAGTTGCACGAACAGATCTCACAAAACATGTGGCGCGACCTCTGGCACCAGATTCCACCAGAAGAAAATCCAATCAGGTCGGTTACCAATGGAATCCACCCCAGCTCCTGGATCTCGAAAGATATGGCAAACCTTTACGATCGGTATTTGGGTCCGACATGGATGAAAAAACCAGCCGATCTGACGATATGGAAAAGGGTCGAACAGATTCCCGCGGAAGAGCTATGGCGAACCCATGAACGCCGCAGGGAAAGATTGGTGGCATTTACCAGAAATCGATTGCGCGAGCAATTGGAGCGACAGGGCGCACTTCCTTCGGAAATTGAGCGCGCCGATGAGGTGCTGAATCCAGAGGCGCTAACCATCGGGTTTGCACGCCGATTTGCTACTTACAAACGTGCGACCCTCATTCTTCAGAATCCTGACAGGCTAGCAAAAATTCTGAATAATTCTGATTTTCCCGTGCAAATTATTTTTGCGGGCAAAGCGCATCCAAAGGATACGCCGGGAAAAGAATTGATCCGAAAAATTGTGCACCTGGCAAGGCTGGATCAATTTCGTAATCATATTGTGTTTCTTGAGGATTATGACATGGTCAGCTCCAGGTATCTGGTTCAGGGGGTTGATCTCTGGTTGAACACGCCACGGCGATTTATGGAAGCGAGCGGAACCAGCGGAATGAAAGCGGCAGTGAACGGCGTGCTGAATATGAGCATCATGGACGGCTGGTGGGATGAAGCTTTTCACGCAACTGCCGGCTGGTCGATCGGGCGCGGCGAAAGTTATGACGATTATAATTATCAGGATCAGATCGAATCTCAATTTATTTATAATTTATTAGAAAAAGAAGTTGTCCCGTTCTTTTATGATCGGGGAAAAAACAATATCCCGCGCAAGTGGATCGAAATGATGAAAAATTCCATGATGAAGATTTGTCCCGTCTTCAACACCAATCGCATGGTCATGGAATATATGGAGCGGTTTTACTTGACCGCGCATGATAAATACAAACTTCTCTTTGAGGAAAACCAGTCAAAAGCAAAAGCATTGACAGCATGGAAAAATAATATCGCAAAAAGCTGGCAGAAGATTCGCATCATAAATGTCGAAGAAAAAGGACAAAGAGAATTTCAGGTCGGCACAGAAGTGGATGTCCGTGCCAAAATATTTTTAGGTGAGTTATCACCTGAGGATGTCAGCGTTGAAATTTATTATGGTTATGTCAGCCCGGAACAAACATTTTTGAATCCGAGCTCTGTTTCCATGAAAAATATCAACAAAAGCAAGGAAAACATCTATTCGTACGCCGGTAAAATTTCCTGGCAGACCAGCGGTTTGCATGGTTATACGATTCGAATTATTCCGAAAAACGATTTATTCTCCCATCCTCACGAGACCGGACTTATCCTCTGGGCAAATCGTTAATTCAATAAGCTGGAATGAAGGAGACCTAAGTGTACAAAGTTTCAGTAACAACAAAATTTGCAGCTGCCCACCGGCTTCGGGAATACGAAGGCGCTTGTGAAAACCTGCATGGACATAACTGGCTGGTGAAAGCTCAGATTGGCACATCTGAACTCGATCGAATTGGTATTGCGTATGATTTCAAAAAATTGAAGCATGATTTAAACGAAATTATCAACCAGCTCGATCATCAATACCTGAATGAAATTCCGCCTTTCAATGAAATGAATCCGACATCAGAAAATGTTGCCAAATTTATCTACCAGTCTTTAGCGGCAAAACTCCCGAACAAATTGAAAGTCATCTCCATTGAAGTCGGTGAGTCGGATCACTACACTGCCACGTATGAAGAATAATGTTGAAGGTAACTGAAATATTTTACAGCATTCAGGGCGAATCGACTTATGCCGGCTTGCCCTGCATTTTCGTCAGGTTGATGGGCTGTAATCTTCGCTGCCACTATTGCGATACCCGCTATGCGTATGAAGAGGGGAGAAGCATGGAGGTAGAATCAATTCTCCGGGAGATTCTTAAATTCGATTGTGATCTCGTTGAAATCACTGGCGGCGAACCTTTATTGCAATTAGAAATCAGCGAGTTGGCAAGCAGGTTAATTGATCAGGGAAAACAGGTGCTGGTTGAAACCAACGGAACGAAAAATATTGATGTTCTGCCCGCGCCCGTCATTCGCATCATGGATATTAAATGTCCTGGCAGCGGCGAGTCCGAAAAAGCCGATTGGGAGAATGTGAACCGACTGCGTTTGACCGATAATGTGAAATTCGTTATCTCTTCCCGCGCTGATTTTGACTGGTCGATGCGGATTGTTAATGAATATAAATTGCTGTCCAGAGCCGCGGTGTTATTTTCGCCGGCGTTTGGAATTTTAGAACCGAGCACATTAGCCCAATGGATTTTAGCATCATCACTCCCCGTGCGATTGCAATTGCAGCTTCACAAATATATCTGGGCGCCGAGCCTGAGAGGAGTTTGACATGCAACGAAAGGCAGTCGTGTTGCTCAGTGGTGGAATCGATTCCACGACGACATTGGCGATTGCAAAGGAGCAAGGATTTCAACTTTATGCCATCAGCTTTCGCTATGGGCAGCGACATGCCCTGGAATTAGACTGCGCAAAAAAAATCGCCGCTCATTTTCAGGTCGAAAAACACCTGATCTTCGATCTTGATTTTCGTAAAATTGGTGGCTCAGCATTGACGGATAATCTGGACGTTCCAAAGTTGCGTGATCTGTCGAAGACCACATCGGACATTCCGGTCACTTACGTTCCAGCCCGAAATATCATTTTTTTATCCATCGCACTCGGCTGGGCAGAAACTTTAGATGTCTTCGATATTATTATTGGCGCGAATGTGCTGGATTATTCCGGCTATCCGGATTGTCGTCCGGAATTCATTTCGGCATTCGAGAACATGGCAAATTTAGGCACAAAAGCTGGCGCAC
>JALOPY010000236.1 GCA_025453735.1 bacterium
AATTGGGCGAAAGCTTTCAAAAAGTTGGCCGGGGATATGTGGCGTTCGTTCCGATTCCGGTTATCATTATGCTCCTCGTTTTTTTCATTGCCTATATCGTCTTACATCACACCAGCTTTGGTCGTTATGTCTATGCCATCGGCGGCAATGAAGAAGCATCGAAGCTCGTCGGTCTGTCCGTGGATCGCATTAAAATTTTTATCTATGGAATTTGTGGTTTGGCTTCCGGAATCGGGGCGCTGATTCTCACCTCTCGAATGAATTCCGGTGATCCGAATATGGGAACGGGAATGGAGCTGGATGCGATTGCTGCTACCGTGATTGGCGGTACGAGCATTACGGGCGGCAAAGGCTGGATTTGGGGCACGCTGATTGGCGCGTATATCATGGGAATTCTGAATAATGGATTGAACATGCTGAATGTCTCAGCCTATTATCAAATGGCGTTCAAAGGACTGATCATTCTCATTGCGGTCAGATTGCAGCGAAGTCTTGAAATCGAATAGGATTTGTCGATGGAATATATTTTACAAATGAAGGGCATCACCAAAAAATTCCCCGGCGTGATAGCGCTGAATCAAGTGGATTTTGCCGTGAGACAAAACGAGATTCATGCGTTGGTCGGCGAGAACGGAGCGGGCAAATCGACCCTCGTGAAGATCATCAATGGCGTGCACAAAATGGATGCCGGGAAAATTCTTTTCAACCAATCCCATCAGAATATCAGAAATCCCCAGCACGCGCAATCGCTCGGCATCAGCACGATTTACCAGGAATTACATCTCATTCCGGAGTTATCTGTTGGAGAAAATATTTTATTGGGACGAGAGCCGAAGCGGAAATCCGGGCTCATCGATTGGCAGACGCTGCATCGACGCTCGCAAACCATCCTGCACGAAATCGAAGCTGAAATCGATAGCCATGCCATCGTTCGGCAGCTCAGCATCGCGCAGAAGCAAATCGTGATGATCGCCCGGGCGATTTCGCAGCAGGCTTTGCTGTTGATCATGGATGAGCCGACCGCGACGCTCACTTCCATCGAGATCGAAAGCTTGTTTCGGTTAATTCGAAATTTGCAATCAAAAGGCAAATCCGTGATCTTCATCTCTCATAAACTCGATGAAGTCTTTGAAATTTCTGAACGAATAACAGTCCTGCGGGATGGCAAGTCAGTCGGCGTGCTGGATGCCCAGGCAACCAATAAAGAAGCGATCATCAAGCTCATGGTCGGCAGAACGTTGGGAGAGGAATTTCCCCTTCGAAACGATACGACAATTGGCGAAGCGATCATTTCCATCAAATCTGTCAGTAACGAAAAAGGGATTCGAGATATCAGTTTTCAGGTCCGCCGCGGCGAAGTGGTCGGATTATTTGGATTGGTCGGCGCAGGACGAACCGAAGTAGCACGAGCCATTTTTGGAATTGATAAAATTACCAATGGCGAGGTTTTCATGAACGATCAGAAAGTGGCAATTCGAAATCCAAAGGATGCCATTGCGCACGGCATCGCCTTTGCCACCGAAGATCGCAAATCGCAGGGATTGATTTTAGGCATGTCGGTCAAAGAAAATATTACTTTGCCCAATATGCCCGCGATCACGATGTTTTCGTTAATCAAACATCGCGCAGAAAACCAACTGGTGAGAGCGTACGCGAAAAAACTGAATATCAAAACGCCAACGATCGACCAGGAAACGATGAAGCTGAGCGGCGGGAATCAACAAAAAGTCGTGCTCGCCCGATGGCTTTGCGCAAAGCCAAAAGTATTGATTCTTGATGAACCCACCCAGGGCATCGATGTCGGGGCGAAACGGGAGATTTACCTGCTGATCAATGAACTGGTGAAACAGGGTCTGGCGATCCTGATGATCTCTTCGGAATTACCGGAAATTCTCGCCATGAGTGATCGGGTGCTGGTCATGCATCGAGGGAGAATTTCCGGGGAATTTTTACAGCGGGACGCAAGTCCGGAAAAAGTGCTCGCTTGTGCGACTGGGTTTGCGGGGCAATAGCAATGGCAATTAAAATAGAGGAATTTGTGATGAGGTCGAAACTGATAGTGGTTCTGATTTGCTGCTGTTTGCTTATGTTCTGTTTCAAAAAAAAACGTGGGGAACACGCCGAGAATTATGTCATCAAGCATATCGAGATTTATTCTTCCCACGATGAATACTGCGCCTGGCCTGCGATGATTCGTGCTGCGAATGGCGATATTCTGGTGTTCTTTTGTCTGACTGAAGAACACCTGGCGCCAGATGGAAAAATCGTACTGGTTCGCTCGAAGGATAACGCCAAAACGTGGGAAAAACCTGAGCTGGTTTTTGACAGTCCGGTGGATGATCGAGATGCGGGAGTTACGCTGCTGAACGACGGACGAATCATCACCCATTTCTGGTCAACACATTGGACGTGTGAAAATTATTTGAAATACCCGCCAGACGCTTATGAGAAAGCAGTCATTGATCGCTGGTGTGATTATGTCAATCAGCCCGATTATGTCGATGCAAAAAACTGGCAGGGCACGTGGCAACTCGTCAGCGCCGATCACGGCAAAACATGGAGCCAGCCTATGCCAGGCAAGGATTCGGTTCACGGCGGATTGCAATTAATAAATGGCACAATTCTGGTCGCCGCGTATCGACTGGAGCGAGATTTTGTTGGCGTTTATGCAGCCACATCGCTGGATAATTCATGGCAACAAATCGCCACTGTTCATTCGCCAAAACCGGATAGCTTGCGTTTCGGCGAGCCGCATATTCTCCAGCTTGCTTCAGGAAGAATCCTGATGATGATTCGTGCCACTGCGATCCCTTATAATGATGCGGATTCACGCTGCTATCTCTGGGAAACGTATTCAGATGATAACGGCAAAACCTGGATTGAAACTTATGAAACTCCGCTCTGGGGTTTTCCGCCGCACCTGGTTCAGTTATCCGATGGAAGGATCGTCTGTGTTTATGGCTATCGTCGTCCTCCCTTTGGACAGCGAGTTTCCATCAGCGACGATGGAATCACCTGGAACAAAGAAAATGAAATTATTCTGAGAGATGATGCTTTTAATAAGGATTTAGGCTACCCGGTATCACTAGAGTTGGAGCCTGGAATCGTGCTCACAGCGTATTATCAGCCTGATCCGAAAGATGGCGAACAGAGAATGACCCCGCCTGATCCGAAGCGGCATCGACCTGATATTCTGGGAACGATCTGGCGAGTGCCTCCCAAAGCTGACAAATAATTTTCCCAGCAGATGGCAAACGAAAACAGATTCTTGCCCACCAAACACGCTAAAAACGCGAAATAAGTTTTGGTGTCATTTCGTGTGTTTCGTGGGCAACAGATTTTGAATATTGAATCATCAACAGACAGTGAGAATATGAAAAAAATTTCGAATCAAATCTTTGCCGTTATCTTCGACATGGACGGCGTAATCGTGGACAGCAACCCGACGCATACTATCGCCCTGCGAAAATTTTGTGACATGCAGGGACATCACCTGACTGATGATGAATTGAAAACGCGAGTTTACGGCAGACCTAATAAAGATTGGATTCCTGATATTTTCGGAAACCGATTGACGCCAGAGCATTATCGCAATTTAGCTGATGAAAAAGAAGCATTGTTCAGAGAATTATTTGCCCCGATAATCAAGCCCCTGGAGGGCTTGATAGATTTTTTGCAAAAATTGGAAGATGACAATATTCCGAAAGCGATTGCATCGTCAGCTCCTCCTGAAAATGTGAAATTTACTCTCGAGAAAACAGGTATTGAAAAATACTTTGATATTATGTTTAATGAGTCCGATATTGAAAAGGGAAAGCCCGATCCCGAGATCTATTTGAAGGCAGCAGCCGCGCTGCGATTCCCGGCAAAAAGATGCATCGTGTTTGAAGATTCATTGGCTGGCGTTCTGGCAGCAAAACGGGCTGGCTGCAAAGTGATTGGAGTGACGACAACACATTCTAAAGATGAGTTTATTGGCACAGATTGGGTGATTAAAAATTTTGAGGAGATCGGCTTACCAACTTTGGCGAGCCTGTTTCTTTAAATTAATTTTAAAGAAGAGAACGATTTTTAAAGATTTGATTATTTCCAATGAATTGACCTGAATGAGTGATAGTCGAGAGCTGCTTTAGCTTTTTTCACCCACCTTTATTTCCAATGCGTTGAACCGCAATAGCAGGTGGAAAATAGACCTGGTTTCTGCCAGAAACCAGGCTTATACACCCGAGACTGACGTTTTACTCCAATGCATAAAAAACTCTTGATTTTTAAATGAATTGTTCTAAATTAGTAGCCGTAATTATACTGGCAAAATTAACTTAATGAACCAACTCAAATGAAGATCAGTGGTTTTTCGTTTGTCCGAAATGGAATCAAATTGTACTATCCTGCAGTAGAGTCGGTTAAATCGATTCTTCCTATCGTTGATGAGTTCGTTATCGCCGTTGCCACAGGCGATGACGACGATTCGACTCGCGAGCAGATCGCTACCATTGGCGATCCAAAAGTCAAAATAATTGACACAACCTGGAACGAAAAATATTTTAAAAAAGGCGTGATCAATGCGATTCAAACCAACATTGCCAAGCAAGCCTGCACGGGCGACTGGCTGTTCTATTTGCAGGCAGACGAAGTGGTTCATGAAAAATATCTCCCGATCATCGAAGCGAGATGTGAAGAATTGCTGGACAATGATATTGTCGAAGGCATGCTTTTTCAATACAAACATTTTTGGGGGGATTACAACCATTATCATTCGGGACATGGCTGGTATCCAAATGAAATCCGAATAATCCGCAACCGTCCTGATATTTATTCCTGGCAAAGCGCTCAGTCGTTTCGGAAATTTGATTTCTTTGACAATCCACGCCAGGAAACGGGACATCATAAATTGAGAGTGGCAAAAGTCGCTGCTGAGATTTATCATTATGGCTGGGTGAAACCACCTGAAGTGCAGCAACTGAAGCAGAAAGGTTTCAATAAATTATGGCACTCAGACGACTGGATAGACCGGTATGTCGGAACTTCTGCTGAATATGACTATTCGAAAGGCGGCCGATTACGATTATATGATGGTTCACATCCATCCGTCATGGCCGAGCGAGTTTGCAGTCAAAATTGGAGTTATTTTTATGATGCAAACAAACTTCATCAACCCCTTAAAGAAATAGTTCTCGATTACATCGAGGACTATTTTGGCTGGAGGATAGGAGAATACAAAAATTATACTCTCCTGTAATATTTCAATTTGAATTTCTTTC
>JALOPY010000237.1 GCA_025453735.1 bacterium
TTCTTCCAGCGCCAGGTCCCGGATTTCATCCTGGACGTACAATTCCCGAATATAGTCCTGGGCAATTTTTACAGCATCTTTTACCTCGATCATGAAAGTTACCTTTGCATTTTTTAAAAGTTCATGTAAACGATATCACAGTAAAATCCTACAAGGAGGATCTGAGTTAACAGAGATTTTTTCGAAGGGATTATTTGTGGCTCTAAAACTCTGTTTGCTCTGCTTCTCATTACAAGCGAATTACTTCATTAATTAATACTCCAAAAAAATGGCGCATCTTCGATTTGCGACACTATGTTCTAATTTTATCGACAGATTCCAGTTTGTCTTTGCATGGATAAAATATCGAAACTAACAGACAAATGCAAGCATTTTGTATGACTTTATTCTATTACCAAATTGATCTTGTATTTTTTTGTAAAAAGGTTTTCAAACACCAGGTCACCAGGAAAGTACCAAAGACAAAAAAAAAGATTATTCATTTAATCGTGATTTGAGTGTTTGCTTCATGATTTGTGTTGAGTATTCTTTTGCAGCTTGCTGCGCGATGTAATAAGTCAGTCGCTTTGCCCATCCACAAATGAGGTTTTAAATTTTGACAGATTTATCACTTGACAAAACTTATAAAAATTAGTATATTAATCACACGTAGAAATCAGCAAATTTGGTGTTATCATAATTAAAAGGCTGCACTGCATGCGGGAAATTGCTTCGATTGCTTTGAACACTTTATTTGAGGAGCAATCCGGGAATGTATTTCATCATTATTAATGGATTATTGGCTGTCTTCTTTTTGTTTTTGATTTTCGTTGGAATTAAATTAAAATTCTGGGCATATCTGCCGATCAACATGGTAGGCATAATCGTTGTTTCAACCTGTCTGTACCTGGATCTCAATAATCTTCTGAATCCGACGAATATCCTGCTTCTTTTTGCAGTGCTGATTGTTGTATTTATTTCGGACATTATTTTTACGTTCCGAGACTTTAAAGAAGATATAACCGAGGAAGAAGTAAAGCGACATAAGAGATATTTGCCAACAGGAAGCGCCAATGATCACTATAAATTGATCAGGGATGAAAAGTTAATCAAAAGTGAGCTTGACCAACATCAAACCGCTCCCATCCAGGAACGAATTCAGGCGCTTGAAATATTCAAGCAGGGCAATGAGGCATTCGACAACAAGCAATATAAAGAAGCATTAGAAAAATATGATAGGTCAACCACCTGGAAAGAAACCAGCATTGGGTATTTGAATCAAAGCGGCGTTTTGATGAAGCTGGGCCAATATGATGATGCTCTCGTTGTCGCACAAAAAGCCGCTGAAATGCAGCCGGCGTTTTATGAAGCATATTTGAATATGGGCGTTGCGTTGGAAAAACTAAAAAAGTTCGACGATGCGTTATCAAGATATCGAACAGCAGCCAGCATATCGCCTGATGAATATGAAATCTGGTATTGCTGCGCCAGCGTGCTTTACAAAATCAACAGGACCGAAGAAGCCATTGAAGCGTATGATAAATCGATTCAGATCAATGGGCGTCTCTACGAATCATGGTTTTACAAAGGGGTATGCTTGCAAAAGGTCGGTAAAGACGCGGAAGCATTGCACTGTTTTAAGCAAGTCATCAAGCTGCATCCCACTTATTCACAAGCTTATTATCGCTCGGGAAATGTATTATCGAAATTAGAGCGAAACAGTGAGGCAATTCAGATGTACGAGAAATCGATTAAAAACAATTCCGAGTTTGTTACTGCCTGGAATAATTTGGGACTGGTGCTTACCAAAACGGGTCGCCTGAAAGATGCAATCCGATGCTATGAGCGTGCCGTCAAAATTAATCCTGACTATTATGATTCCTGGCTAAATATGGGATTGGCTCAGGATAATTTAGGACAACACAAAAAGGCGTACATCAGTTACACTCACTTTTTGGAGCTTGCTCCCAGCGACATGGAAAAGCGGATTGCTATTACTCGAAAGCGTGTGGAGGAGCTTAAAACTAAATATAAAATTAAGAAAGTTAAGATTCAAAGAAAAACAGCCGGGCATCAAAAAGATAAAAAACAAAAGATAGAAAGTCAATTTTCAGAAACATAAAATTCAAAAAGCGATGAATAATTAATCCGATTTTATGCTATTGAATTACCGACAAGCAGCCTTTAATCACGAGCAACATGATTAGTTTATTTGATAATAAGCAACATCGGTCATTAATATTTTTAACTGGTTTCATGGCAAGCGGAAAATCCACGGTTGGATGCGCTCTTGCAGAAGCTCTGCATAAAGATTTTTACGATTTAGATGTGGCAATCGAGGCACGAATGGGGAAAACAATTGCCAGGATTTTTCAAGATGAAGGTGCGGCTTTTTTTCGTGAAATTGAGCAAGAGATTTTGATCGAATTGAGTGCTAAAGAAAATGCAGTCATTGCATTAGGCGGCGGCACATTGCTGGATTACGAAAATTTGCAAATTATAAGCGACAAAGGAATTTCGATTTGCCTGACCACGACTCCGGAAGAAACATGGAAACGGATTGGCGACAGTGGCAAGCGTCGCTTGATTGCTGGTCCCGATTATCATGGGCGAATTTTGACATCCGATACCCAGATTTATAAGCGCATCGAAACCCTGATGTCAATTCGGAAGCCAGGATATGATCGATCAGATATAATGATCGATTCAACGAATAAGACAATACCTCAGATTATCCAGGAAATACTGATTATGCTTGAGCCGTTTCATTTTATCACTTGATGCAATCCAATGATAAAATTAAGAATTGACCGGGACGATCGGCTCTTTCTTATTTTAATGACCAGTCATCTTTTATCCCAAATTGTTGGGAGTTGGAAAGTGCACAATTTCAGGTCACCCACTTTTAAGAGGGAGCACTGGAAAATCCAAATAGATGCGAGTGAGCAAAAGCTGCTCAAAATATTTTTCAGGTTTTGTTTTTTTGTAATTACACTTTTGTATTCCCAAAGTCATCAATTGCTGAAAAAATATTTTTTCGATTTATTGGTATCTTGAAGAGATAATCTCAAACAATGACGATGGCAAAGATGCAAAGCGATATAACACGTTTATATTTATTGAATTAAATTTTTTCAAAATAATGGCTAATGATGATTCACAACGAGACGTTTGTTTTCAACTAATACACATTGAAGAAAATTAAAAAATTTAACAAATGATCGGACAGGCTCTAACTAATAATTTACTTTATTGTTAAACAACAATTTGATTGACATCAATATGGCATAATGTTTGTAAGATGATTTTTGATATTTGTCTTATCAAAACAACTTCATGCAACAGGCATCCTGAGCTCAAACATCTCATTGAAGGTAACGGAAGAAAAATGCAAATAGAAAATAAAAATATGAAAGAGCTTTTGTATTTCTCATTTTCTGACTTGCTCGTTCGAGTTGAATATTCTAAAGAAGCAAATACCCTTAAATATGCTTCGCATCGTGATGTTACTTTAAGTGAGCGCGTCGTGATCGAACAGTATCTGCTATCGAATATTGCTTTAAAAACCGATTATTATAATCGCCATCCAGCATTATTTGTTTACCTTGGAAAGGATGAGAAATTAGTTCGAGATTTGAACATGTTTCATCTCAAAAATACTTTGAAATTTTTGGCAGATCGCGAAAAAGAACTCAAGGAAAAAGTGGACAGTTTAGTCAGCAGTTCCATGAGCAACTATTATTTTGAACAAATTGGAGATACGATTTTAGAGTTAAGGAAAAATATAAAGCAACACGAGCATGGAATTGAGAGTGAGGATTTTACGGTGGTTCAAGCGACCAAAGAAAAGATCGACAAATTGATAGAAGCGTACAATCTTCATACTGGCAAAAAAATCTCGCTCCAAAATGTGGTCCCGGTAGATTTGCAGGAGTACTTCGACCACAATTAATGATAAAAGAATGGTTACTATTCAGCTACATTTTTAACCGCCGAGAATCATCCGACAGTTGGTGGAGATTCGCCTTTGGCGAGCGCTGAGGTCGCAGAGCAGTTGTATTTTTTCCTGAAAGGCTCTGCGGTGAATAGATACAAAAAATGTTTATTTTATTGATGAATTGAAATCGTAAGAAGGATTTGGGGGACGAGATACAAGCGGTGAGGTAGCATAGGAGAAACTAAAATGAAATTTCAACTTTTTGTAGTGGCAGCCTTAGTGATTTCTCTTACACTAACAACTTCAATCAGCTATGGTCAGGGATTGACGGCAAGCCGGTTAGGCGTTGGATTCAATATTGGCGGGCAGAAAATTTACTGTGACGGAGGTGTTGGCAGCGGCATCGGATTCGGGATGGATGTCTATGCGAAATATAACATTACTCCTCAATTCTTTGCCCGGGCAGCGGTTGGGTATGGCGAATTGAGCGATGGCACGCTGATATTTGGTGATGCTTTATTTTCCACCGATCTGGTTACCCTGGATGTGAAAGGCGGAATAAATCTAATCACTGAAGGCAGTGTTATTCCCTATGCTTATGTTGGAGTGGGCGGCTTTTATTTCAATTATCATGGACCAAATACTATTTTAAAAGGTCGCTTTTTAGGTGGATATGGGGATGCATCTTACATGCTGGGAGGTGGTTTTGAAGTCCGGCTCAATCCCAATATCGCTATAGATTTTCATACAGATTATCGATTCACGACCGGCGACGATTTAGATGGAATTAGCCAGGGAAAAAGTAATGACGGATATTTGAACTTCAGAACCGGACTTACTTACTATTTAAATTCTTCAGGTTTTGGTGGCGCAAGGTCTGGTGTGCAATTGTCAGAGAAATCCCCGCTTGACGAGATTTCGGATGAGGGCTTGAGCGATTCGCCGGATCAGGAGTTGAATGCGCTGATCGAGGGGCTGGATAATTATGGCGAAGCTTCTGATGCCAATATGGCGATGGAAGAATATGTCAAGCTCAAATCACGAGTCGATCAGTTGAGCGATGCCATCCGTCAGAAAGAGTATGAGATTGAAGAGCTAAAATCACAGCTTGTCATTCGCAAAGAAAAGATTTCGGATCTAGAAAAAAATCTCAAGCAGCGGAGCGGCGCGCTTGCCACGTCTTTGAATGCGGATATTTCAGATTTTGCCGCCAGCTACGAGCAAGCGTTGCAGAATTATTATTCGAGAGAATTCGATGCTGCGATTTACCTGTTTAATATGCTGCTGGAAACCAGCCCAACTCATAAGTTAATCAGCAATTGTCAATATTGGATTGGCGAATG
>JALOPY010000238.1 GCA_025453735.1 bacterium
TTACCGTCGAAGAAAAATCAACAGATTTAGCCAATATGTCCGCAGGATGGAGCGAACGGGATAAAGTCATCGGAAGCATCGGCGTTGCCATGAACAACCTGTTTGGCAATGGACAACAGCTCAGCTTCGATTGGAATTTCGGTCGCTACTATCGTTCGTTTCAGATTGGTTTTACCGAGCCATGGCTCATGGATACCCCGACACTGGCAGGCTTCAGTGTGTACGATACCAAACGTGACAGTCGTTATATCGGATATAGCCAACGAAGTTCTGGCGGGTCGCTGCGGTTAGGTCGCCGATTCCGCTGGCCCGATAATTACTTCCGGGGCGATTGGATTTATCGGGTCGATCGAACAGAATTAGGAGATTTTTCAAGTGCGGTTGTCGCTGCCAATCCCAATAATATTGTTGGAGAAAAGTGGCCCCTGATTTCGAGCAGTATCACTCAAATCTTTAGCAGGAACAGTCTGAATCGACCTGAATTCCCAACCGAAGGATCCGAAGTCTCGCTCTCTACCGAATTCGCGGGTGGACTCATTGGCGGAAACGTGGGGTATCATAAATATATCTTTTCTGCCAGTTGGTTTACCCCGGCGATCTGGAAGTTCGTTCTCTATAACCACACCACGGCTGGCTTTATCGATGGCTGGAATTCGAAATCGAGAATCCCATATCTCGAGCGTTTCTTCCTTGGCGGCGAAGGATTATCCCGATCGACTCCACTGCGGGGATATGATGATCCGCTGGCAGGTTATGCCACAACGCCCGGTGGAAAAGTCCTGTTGAAGTATTCCACTGAAATTCGATTTCCGATCATTCCGAATCCAACCATGTTCGGCTTGATATTCGCGGAAGCAGGCAACACCTGGGTAAGCGTATCAGATACTGATCCTTTTGATTTAAAGCGGTCCATCGGTATTGGCGCTCGTATCTTTATGCCAATGATCGGCATAATCGGATTTGATTATGCCTATGGTTTTGATAATATCGATTCGAACACTGGCGCACGCTATGGAAAATGGAAACCGCATTTTGTTTTTGGAAGAAGTTTCTAAGCTTGCATCAAACGCAGTTTGTTTTGCAATTATATTTTTACAATGAGAAATGGAGCAAACGGAGGTTAAGCGGAGTTTTGTAACCGCAAAATACTATTTTCAAAAAATTCTCCGTGAAATTCTGTTAACTCTGTTCCTTCTTGTAAGATTTTTGTAGTATTTTTGAATTAACTTTGAAATTCTGATACAATAAAATAACTATCGAAACACTCAACAATTTAGGAGAGAGAGATGAACCTCAGTAAAACATTAAAACTATCATGTATCGTTCTCGTGATGTTATTAATTGCAGCGCCAGGCTTCGGTCAAAATTTGAAGATTGGCTATGTGCATTCACAGAAAATCCTGGCAAGCTACAAAGATGCCCAGGATGCCCAGAAGAAGCTCGATGAAATTAATCGCCAATGGGAGAGTGAAGGCGTTGAATTGCAGCAAAAAATTCAAACACTTCGCGAACAATATGAAGCCCAGAGTCTCTTATTAAGCGAAGCGAAAAAGAAAGAGAAAGAGCAGGAGTTGCAAGGTCTGATTATGCAGTTGCAAAAATTTCAGCGTGACAAGTGGGATCCTCAAGCCGGTGAAATTTTGAAAAAGCAAGCTGAAATCATGCAACCTGTTTATGATAAAATCAATGAAGTGATCAAAAAAATGGGTGATAATGAAAAGTTCAGTTATATTTTTGATACGGCAACTGGCGGCATGCTTTATGCTAATGATGATATGCCCGACCTGACCGATCGCGTTTTGGAAGAGTTGAACAAAGGACAAACGGTTAAGACCGATTCCAAAGACAAATAATAAACCCAACCTGGGCGAGCCAGAACCCAAAAAAAAGACCGAACCGCTAATCCTCCAAAAAGATGGCGGACAGGTTACGCGAATTAAACAAATTTCGCGAATCCGCCAGTTGGCAGATTCGCGAAAGCTTCCTTCGGCAGATCTAAACAATAATTGATCCACGCTAGGAGCATTATCGCAATTCGCGGTCAAAAAGTTTTTGCTCTTTAGGCAAAAATTTAATTATTTAGATAACTAAGCGGTAAGGAACAAATATGGAACTGACCTTAGCTGAAATCGCACGATTGGTCGAGGGCGATCTCGATGGCGATGGGTCACTTAAGATACGTGATGTCGCCAAAATTGAAGAAGCGCAGCCAGGCGAGGTATCTTTTATTTCAAATCCAAAATATGCGAAATTTATTGAGACAACACGAGCTTCTGCTGTCATCGTCGGTCGTGATTTTCCACCAGTAAAACAAGCGACGATCAGGACCCAGAATCCCTACTTTTCCTTTCTCAAGCTATTGGTCATGTTTCATCCCGCGGAAGAAGCTGTCTCATTAGGAACTCATCCTTCGGCAGTTATTGATGCGACAGCCAGGATTGGTTCCAACTGCCGAATTGGCGCCTGTGTTGTCGTTGATAGAAATTGCCAGATCGGGGAAAATGTAACTCTCTATCCCGGCGTTGTCATTGGCAGAAATGCGCAGGTTGGAGATAACACCGTACTGCATGCGAATGTTGTCTTACGGGAGCGAGTTCGCATTGGAAATAATGTCATAATTCACAGCGGCACAGTTGTCGGATCTGATGGCTTCGGCTTTGCCCGGGAAGGTGAGCACTATCATAAAATTCCGCAGATCGGCATCGTTATCATCGAAGATGATGTTGAAATTGGGTCGAACTGCTCCATCGATCGTGCGACTCTCGGTCATACCATCATTCGCAAGGGCGTAAAGCTGGATAACCTCATCCAGGTGGCGCATAATGTCGAGATTGGAGAGGATACTGTTATGGCTGCCCAATCTGGAATTGCTGGCAGCACAAAAATCGGACATCATGTGGTTGTCGGCGGACAGGTGGGAATTGTCGGTCACATCGAAGTGGGCAACAACACCACCATTGCAGCGCAGTCCGGTGTTACAAAAAAATTGCCCCCGGATTCGGTGTATTTCGGAACTCCTGCCCGACCGATCATGCAGGCAAAGCGCGAGGAAGTTGCATTGCGAAAAATGCCCGAGTTGCTGAAACGAATTGCGGCGCTCGAAGCGATGGTAATGGAAACAAAAAAGTAGTTAATTGCTCAATACAACGAGCCGCGAAGATGCGTTAGAATTATTCAACTCAAGGATAGCCCGTTAGTTGGCCATGTGCGTCAACTTAAGCCTTTTTAAATCCGCCAGAGGGCGGACAGAGGACGCTAAGTTACGCAGAGGGTTTTTATAGAAGTTTCATATTAAAACATAAGATTTTTAAACAAACAAGGCATTATCAATAAAAAGATAGCAAAAAAAACTCTGCGTTTCCTCTGCGATCTCTGTGTTTGAGTTGCATTATTTTTGCTTAGGTTGACGCCTATGGTCAGTTGGCGGGTCTTCTCTTTTTGGCGAACATGAAGTGAACATCTGCCACAGCGGAGTCACAAAGATGAAAAATAAAATGATTTCAATCTTTTTTTGTGTCTTTCTCGTTTCTTAGTACCATTGTGTTCTAAGGTTTTTTTATAAAAAAAGGTTTGATTGGAAAAAAAATATATAGTTGTTTACGTTGCTTTACTGGAGGTGAGATGTTAAAAAACCAGAGGACGATTAAGAAAGCGGTCTCGATTTCTGGAATTGGTTTGCATACGGGCAATGCATGCACGTTGACTTTCAGACCTGCTGCAGAAAATACCGGAATGCGATTCAAACGTACAGACGTTGCCGATTGTCCTGAAATATTAGCTGATATCGATCATGTCGTCGATATTTCTCGTGGAACCACAATCGGTCAGAATGGCACCGTCATTCACACGGTGGAACATGTGCTCGCTGCAGTCGCCGGGCTGGAGATTGATAATGTCCTGGTCGAATTGACCAATAACGAGCCGCCGGTTATCGATGGCAGCGCGATACCTTTCACACAAATACTGCTCGATGCGGAATTTCAAGAACAAAACACTCCGAAAAAATACATCGTCATCGAAGATACCATTGCCTATCACGATGAAAAGAGGCGAATCGACATCGTCGTGGTTCCGTCGGATCAGTTTCGGATTACGTTCATGGTGGATTATCAAAATCCTGCATTGGGAACACAATATACATCGCTGTACTCCCTCGAAGATGAGTTCGTATCTGAATTCGCTCCCTCGCGAACCTTCTGTTTTTTGCATGAAGTGGAAATGTTGAAAGAACACGGACTGATTAAAGGGGGCAATGTTGATAATGCCATTGTGATTCTCGATCGGGAGATCGACAAGAGTGAATTTGATCGCTTAAAAAAGATATTTAAAATTCCTGAAAATACCATCCTCGGCGCCAATGGCATTCTCGATGGCAAAGAACTTCGATTCTATAATGAGCCGGTTCGGCATAAAGCATTAGATCTAATTGGCGACCTGGCTTTGCTTGGAGTGCCAATTATTGGGCACATCATGGCTGCGCGCTCCGGGCACGCTGCGAATGTCGAGCTGGTAAAAATGCTGCGCAAAGAATTCGAAAAGAAAAAAATTAAATCCAAGTACCAGCAGCGCGCAGCAGGAAAAGGAGTTGTGCTTGATATTAATGCAATTCAGAAAATATTGCCTCATCGATACCCGTTCTTGCTGATCGATAAAATTACCGAGCTCGTTCCAAAAGAACATGTCGTTGGCATAAAAAATGTAACAGCCAATGAGCCGTTTTTCGTTGGTCATTTTCCAGAGCGCCCGATTATGCCAGGGGTATTGATTATCGAAGCCATGGCACAGGCAGGGGGAGTTTTGCTGCTGGATTCAGAGAGCAACCCGGGTGAAAAATTAGTTTATTTTACCGGGATTGATAATGTGAAATTTCGTAAGCCGGTCTTGCCTGGTGATCAGCTTCGGTTTGAATTGGATATGCTTCGCTATCGTCAATCCATCTGCAAGATGGCAGGTAAAGCTTATGTTGGCGCCGAGTTGGTTTGCGAAGCTGAGCTGTCCGCCGCCGTTGTGAATCGATAGAAGATTTTCCAAACGAATAAACAATTAAGTGTAAGGAGTAACTGTGACAACCATTCATTCGACCGCTATTGTCGATCCCGGCGCGCTGCTTGGCGAAAATGTTTCCGTCGGTCCCTTCTCGATTATCAATAACGATGTGATTATTGGTGATGATTCTACAATTGCATCGCATGTATTCATTCAATCCGGCACACGAATTGGAAAAAAATGCCGG
>JALOPY010000239.1 GCA_025453735.1 bacterium
CACAATAAGAAAAATGAAAAAAAAACCAAAAAAGAAAGAAGAAAAACTACTACTAAAGTAACCTTTTATTTTGAGGCAACACGAACCTCAGTCTCGGGTGTATAAACCTGGTTTCTGGCAGAAACCAGGTTTATTTTCCAACTGTAAGTGAGCTTTTACACAGCGAAGTATCTCAGTTATTGGTGGCTGAAAAAGCCAAAACCTCAGAGGTTTCCAAAAACCTCTGAGGTTTTACAAAGCGAATTTCATTGGCAATCAGATACAAAAATTGGACTATTTAAAAAATGATTGTGGCAAGCTGATAAAAGTTCTTGACATTTAGATATTTTTTTATTTTATTGGACTATCAATGCCTAACTTCCTAAGGGACGTGACTTAATTAATTCACAGTCCTAAATCAAATAACAGGTCATTAAAATTTAAGAAAAAATTTTCGAAGGAGAAGGGTAATGGGATTCGTGAAAGAAGAACAAGACGGGATCACCATTATTAAAGTGGAGGACGAGCGATTGGATTCGTTGGTTTCCCCACATCTAAAATCTGAGCTGCTGGTGCTCTCGACCCAGGGAGCAAAGCAAATTGTGATCGACTTATCGCAAGTTGCTTATGCGGACAGCTCGGGCTTGGGAGCATTATTATTTGGCTCGCGCCAGCTAAAGTCGGTTGATGGTAAATTGCGACTGCTGGCGGCAAACGAGCGAATAATGAGTTTAATTCGGATTGCACGTCTCGAGGGACATCTGCTCAATTTTCAAAATAAAAAAGAAGCGCTTTCCAGTTTTGACGAGTAATCGTTTTCAGGACTACATCACAGGACATTGCATTTTACGTCGGAGGATTCTCGAATGACATCAAGAACTGCCCAGTGGATTTTTATGGTTATTTTGTTTTTTGGTATGGAGGTTTACGCGCAAAGCGAAATCAGTGACACCATAGAACAGGCAAAACAGCACTACATCAAAAAAAATTTTTCTGAATCCATCAGCGATCTCAATCGCGCTCTTGAAATGATCAACCAGGAATTATTGAAGCAACTGGAAACAGTCTTCCCTGATCCGCTGCATGATTGGCGAGTTGAGGCGCCATTAAGCCAGGTTACGAAAAACGCTTATGCCACTGGCTTGGTATCAAAATGCAAATATTACAAAAAAAGCGGCGGGCAATCCGTTGATATTGAAATTCAAACCAATGCCCCAAAAATCTCGAATCTAAAAATGGTATTTTTAAATCCCTCCATGCTGAATCAGATGGGAGAAGGTGTAAAAATTTCTACGATCAGCGATCGGCGCTGCATCGAGCGCTATGACCTGATTGACAAATTTGCCGAGCTGATCTTTGTTCCCACCTCATCGCTGATGATTACAATTCGCGGGTGGGACATGAAAAATACTGACGTTGTTGCAAAATTCGCTGAAAGCGTCAAATGGAAATTACTGGAAGAAATTTTTCCATAATTTGAACCAGGAACGAGTAACAGCGTTTATGAATTGGAAAAGATGATTATCAAAATAAGCATCCCGAATGACCATTTGTTCGGGACGTTTATTTTGATTTGAACGAGCTGAAATTCCGTGAGTTAAAATCGAAACCATGCAAATAAACAAAATCAAAATTCTTTCTGAAGATTTAGCCAATAAGATCGCGGCTGGTGAAGTGATCGACCGCCCTGCTTCGATTGTGAAAGAGTTGGTTGAAAATGCTATTGACGCTGGAAGTGATGAGATAACGGTTATCTTGAAAAACGGCGGAAAGACACTCATTCAGGTTGCTGACAATGGAACCGGGATGACGCGTGAAGACGCGATTTTAGCGATTCAACGTCACACGACCAGCAAGATCGACACGTATGATGATTTGCACAATATCAAAACTCTGGGATTTCGCGGGGAAGCGCTTGCCAGCATTGCATCCGTTTCCCGCATGGAGTTGAAGACGATTCCTCAGAAACAATCGTCCGGAACGTTGTTGAAGCTGGAAGGTGGGACAGTCGAAAACATTTCAGATGTTGGCGGGACACGAGGGACTTCTGTCACAGTGAAAAATCTATTTTATAACACGCCTGCCAGGAGAAAATTTTTAAAGTCAGACGAAACAGAATATCGCTACATTTTAAATGTTATGCAGAGATTTACACTCCCATATTTTCAAATCAGTTTTACCCTGTACCACAATGACCAGAAAATTTATGATCTCAAACCAGTAACGCCAGAAATTCGATTGGTAGAAGTATTGGGAAACCGGTACCGGGAAAAATACGTCGGGGTGGAAGACAAGGGAACGCTCTTGCAGATTTGGGGATTTATCGGGAATAAGGACAGCGCAAAAAAATCCAGGGGGGATCAATTTTTGTTTTTGAATGGTCGCTATATCATCAATCGCGCGCTCAATCATGCGGTCACGTCGTCTTATGGGACGATCATCCCGGCTGGTGAATTTCCGATGTATTCGCTGTTTATGGAGATTGATCCGCGTCGCATCGATGTCAATGTGCATCCCTCTAAAATGGAAGTGAAATTCGCGGATGAGCGACTGGTCTATGATTTATTGCGCTCATCAGTGCGACGATCCCTGTCATCGCAGCAAATTATCCCATCATTATCAAAGACATCGTATTCAGTTGAGCCAAGAGCGTTGACTCCGTCGCTCGATAATGTCTATCCCAAACAGACAGCAATCCCTTTTTATGAAAGCACTCCTTCCAGGGAACGACGAATCGACTTTGATACCATGGCGCCGGCATCATCAGAAAAACCGCAAAGTCTTTCCATGCCGGTTCGTGAAGCGAAATATGAGCGCACCAGCGTCTGGCAGGTGCACAATCAATATATCGTTTCACAAATAAAAAGCGGGCTGATTGTCATCGATCAACACGTCGCGCATGAGCGGATTCTGTATGAACAAGCGCTGAGGAATTTTGAGCGAAGCAAGCCAGCGTCGCAGCAATTGCTCTTTCCCCAGGTAGTGGATCTGACTCCCGAAGAGTTCTCACATATCATGGAAATTCTGCCGTTCCTCGAAAAGATCGGATTCGTCATCAAAGGTTTTGGCGGCAACACCATCGTGCTGGAGGGAGTCCCGTCCGGCTTAAAAATCAGTAAGCCAGATACAATCATCAACGATATTATTGATGAATACAACAAGAATAAAAATAACAGCCTCGATGCCAGGGATAATGTTGCGAAATCGTATGCATGCAAAATGGCAATCAAGAAGGGCGATCCATTGACGCGGGACGAGATGAACCTGCTGATCGACCAGTTGTTCGCCACGCAAAGTCCGTATTTTTGCCCGCATGGCAGACCTGTCATTGTTACGCTTTCGCTGGACGAGTTGGACAAACGCTTTGGAAGAAGTTGAGCAAAATTTGATCCTATCGGAATTTCTAAATTTGTATCAAAAATACTATAAAAAAGCCCTACAAGGAGCACCGGAGGAATCAGAGGCTCGCGGAGATTTTTGGGGAACGATGATTTCGTATTTATAAAACTCCGCTGACTCCGTTTCTCATTGTAAGAAAATTGCTTCATAAATCGATGCTCCTAAAAAAACAACACATCTTTGATGCTCCCCCAAAATGGCGCATTTTCAATTTATGAAACCATGTTTTGAAAAATGAAAAAACGAGTTCCCATTATTGTTGGTCCAACCGCAGTCGGGAAAACAGGATTATCGCTCTTATTCGCCCGGCGACTGGAGCATGTCGAAATCATTTCTGCCGATTCCCGGCAAGTTTATCGACTGATGAACATTGGCACTGCCAAGCCGACTCCCCAAGAGTTGTCCCTTGTTCCCCATCATTTTATCGACATCAAAAATCCTGACGAATATTACAGCGCAGGCAAATTTGGCAGGGAGGCTCGCCAGAAAATTGATGAGCTGTTTCGTGATAATATACAGCCGCTTGTCGTTGGTGGCTCAGGACTTTACATTCGGGCATTAGTCGATGGATTTTTTGAAAAACAAATCTCCGATTCACTTGTCAAAGCACGGTTAAAACAAGAACTGAATGAAAAGGGATCTGCTTTTCTCCATGAACGGCTGCGGGCAATCGATCCCATTTCAGCAGAGCGATTACATCCAAACGATGGTCATCGAATCGTCCGAGCGCTGGAAGTTTATGATCTGGCTGATGTCCCGTTATCATCCTTGCAACAGCAAGAGAGTCAGCAAGCCAATTTTGAGCCAGTTTTCATCGGGCTTAATATGGAGCGAGAAAAACTCTATCGCATTATCGAAGCACGAGTGGATCGGATGATCGAGAATGGATTGGTTGCTGAAATTGAGCAGTTGATATCGCTCGGCTATCATTCAAATTTGAACGCCATGCAGACGGTCGGCTACCGGGAAGTATTTGATTACTTCGATAGCAAATATGATTTTGATGAAATGATCCGTCTTATCAAGCAGCGAAGTCGGAATTATGCGAAGCGGCAATTGACATGGTTTCGGAAAGATACGCGGATCAGATGGCTCAGCGTTGATGAATTTCAAGACCTGAATGAATTGTGTGATGAAATAATGACCACTATCATTCTCACTTCGGACTGAATTGGAACATGTATATACTGATTCCATCCGACTGGACAGATGCAATCAGTTCTTATTAATCTACAAAGTAAACGAAAAATTCAATCCGGCGCTCAGATCTTTCATGCTCAACAAACAGATATCAAAACCCAGGTGGGGAATCATATTTAGTCGCAAGCCGGTGTTTACGCGTTTTGTATCATATTCCAACATGCAGCAAATTTTGCCCAGCCAGTTAATTTCCAATCCGCCAAATAATCCCACAATGGTATGACCGACCGGATAATTGCGATCCTGCTTCGGCACGCCCAGGTGGTGATCGATAATGTCCGAGCCATAGCCCAGGTGAAAGCGAATTCCGGTTTTGGATTTTTGCAGAATCGTTTTGGAAGCAACGATAAAAGTTGTGTTGAGCAAAATGAAGCTATAGATATCTCTCGCGCCAATTGCGAGGGCAGGCAGGTGGTTCCGTTCTTTGAGCATCAGATATTGGAGGCTGACGACCCCATCTTTGTACGTTTTTGTGCCGTCATAACTTTTGCGCCCCGGCACAAAGTTCACTCCGGCGCTGAATTCCAGCCGCGGGAGATAGCCGATGACAATCGAAAACGGGTAATTATCGCAGCGCCCGGTCTCGAGGTAAGCGGAATGTCGATTGACATATCCCAGCCCAATCGTCACCTGCTGATCGGAGATAACTTCCGC
>JALOPY010000240.1 GCA_025453735.1 bacterium
CAGCAATACCTCGATGTGTTGCAACATCTCGGCGATAGCCCTAATAAACAGGCGCTTCAGAATGAATGGATCGATCGTTCGCTCTCCAGAATAAAGGAGCTAATCTCAATCGTGCGAGACTGGCTCACCATTTCCAAAATCGAAAGCGGGCAGTTTGTCGCTTGCCGGACAAAAGTTGCTATTAATCCCATCATCACCGAATTATTGGAAACCTATTCGCGGCAAGCATTCGAAAACGGCATTGTCTTAACTGCTGAACTGCCCGATGATTCATCCATTGTCGAAGCCCATGAAGAATGTCTGAAAATGCTATTTTCAAATCTCATTGTCAACGCGATCAAATACAACAGAAAAAATGGAAAGGTAACGGTTACATCGAAAAGCGAAGGGGAAAATGTTATTGTTACTGTTTCTGATACCGGTATTGGCATACCAGAAGATAAAATGGATATGATTTTTGAAGAGTTCTATCGGATTAAGGATGAATCGACAAAAAATATTCCTGGCACCGGACTGGGTCTCCCAATTTGCAAAAAAATTGCTGATGAATTGGGAGGAAAAATTATAGTGCAAAGCAAATCTAATAAAGGTTCTTCATTTCAGGTGTTTTTGCCAAACTATAAGGATTGAATAGGTGATCCCTTTTCTGCAAACATTATCTCTCAGAGCTCGATTAATTCTCATCTATGTTTTTATTCTCGGCATGGGCGGCTTAATTACTTCTTTTATCGGATCATTGATTGTGAACACAACCCTGATGGATCAGGCAAGGAGCAAGGTAAGCCACGACTTGAATATCGCTCGCATGGTTTATGAAAAACAATTAAAGCTGATTCAAAATTCTATTTATATCGGGGCGTCGGGAAACACGATCCAACAAACGCTGTATGCTAACGATAGAAATCGGCTCCTCACACGACTGGAACAAATCCGTCGTGATACGAATCTCGATTTTATATCAGTCACCGATAAAGACGGGCGTGTGATATTTCGAATCACAGCGCCGGACCGGCAGGGAGACGATGTTTCTCGAATTCCTATCATCAGCGCAGCTTTAAATGGGAAAACAGCCGGCGGAACTGAGATTTTAACGAAAGCAATTTTGCAAAATGAAGATGAGCAATTAGCGGAACAGGCGCTTATTAAGATCATTGATACTCCAAAAGCCAAACCCACGAATAAAACCGAAGAGACTTCGGGAATGGTATTGATGGCGGCTGCTCCAATTTTTGGAGAAGATGGCAAATTGCTCGGAGTCCTTTATGGCGGTCATTTGCTAAATCGCAATTTCATGATCGTCGATCGGGTGTGGGATTTGGTTTATAAAGGCGAAAAATATCACGATCAGGATATTGGCACAGTAACAATTTTTTTAGATGATTTGAGAATTTCAACCAATGTGAAGACAAAAAAAGGAGAACGGGCAATTGGCACCAGGATTTCCTCCGAGGTTGCCGATGCTGTTTTAACAAAAGGAGTGAGATGGACCAGTCGCGCGTTTGTGGTGAATGACTGGTATATCAGCGAATATGAGCCGATTCAAAATTTTAATGGAAAAACTATCGGAATTTTGTATGTGGGATTGCTGGAGAAAGCTTATACATCAATTCGGAATAAAGTTATATTTACTTTTATGATTGTGGCAACGCTTGGCTTCTTCATCATAGTTGGCATTAGCTATCTCATCACCCGTTCGATTACGAAGCCTTTAAGCGAAATGGTCAGCGTGACGCAATCCATCGCAACAGGCGATCTTGATCGCAGAATCGTGGTCAAGTCGAAAGATGAAATTGGACAACTCGCCCTGTCATTCAATAAAATGGTCGCCAGTCTGCGGAAGATGCGCGCCGAACTGGAAAATTGGGCGAATACGCTGGAACAAAAAGTTAAAGAGCGCACCGAAGAATTGGCAGCCATGCAAAACACGCTGGTTCAATCGCAACGCCTGGCTTCGCTGGGTAAAATGGCAGCAGGGATTGCCCATGAAATTAACAATCCGTTGGGAGGAATTCTGGTGTTAAGCTCCCTGGTTTTAGAAGACCTGAAAGAGGAGGATCCGCACCGTGAAAATCTGCAAGAGGTGATCAAACAAACCATGCGCTGCCGGGATATTGTTAAAGGATTACTCCAGTTTTCGCGGCAGGAAGAAGGAAAAACCGAGTACGTGAAAGTGAATACCATGCTGAACAGCACACTTTCGCTGATCGAAAAACAAGCGCTGTTTCATAATATTGAAATCATTAAGAACTTCGAATCGAATCTGCCTGATGTGCTGGGCGATGGCTCACAACTTCAGCAGGTATTCATGAATATTATCTTAAATGCCGTGCAAGCCATGAAAGAAATCGGTGTGCTAACGATTAACACCTGCCATGATCCGAAGAACGACATGGTCGTCATCGAAATTGCTGATACCGGAACTGGAATTCCCGACGAAATCATCGACCGTATTTTTGATCCATTTTTTACCACAAAAGAAGTCGGGGAAGGAACCGGATTGGGCTTATCGATTGCTTATGGAATTATCACGAAACATCGCGGCAGAATGACGGTGAAAAGCAAGGTTG
This sequence comes from bacterium, assembly GCA_025453735.1. Classification (GTDB taxonomy): domain Bacteria; phylum Zhuqueibacterota; class Zhuqueibacteria; order Thermofontimicrobiales; family Thermofontimicrobiaceae; genus JALOPY01. Next base: position 2,568 of record JALOPY010000240.1, read on the forward strand.
GCCAGGGATCAGTTTTTACCATAAAGATTCCTGCAGTTGAAATTTTGAAAGAAATATAATGCACCTTCGGGATTTTTGAAATATGAAAATTCATACCTTAAAAATAATTGTTGTCGATGACGATGCCGCAATCCGCTTTTCACTAAAGCAAGTGTTGGAAAAAGAGGGTCATATTATCGCGGTTGTGGAAAATGGTTTGCTCGCATTGGAACAACTGAAAAGCAATCATTTCGACCTGGCGTTTGTTGACCTCAAAATGCCTGGTTGACCTCAAAATGCCTGGCATTGATGGAATGAGTCTGCTGAAAGAAATACGCAATTATGATCCCCGCACTGATGTTGTGATAATTACCGGTTTCGCAACAATCGAAACAGCCGTGGAAGCCATGAAATATGGCGCTTATGATTATATTCAAAAACCTTTTTCAATTGAGTCCATTCGCCAGGTGCTCAATAAAATTGTTGAAAAACGAGCTATCCTGCAAACCGGGGAAATAAAACGGCTGAAATTTGATCGTAACGGACAAATCGAAACGATAATTGGTGAAAGCCCCAGAATGCTCGAAGTGTATGAACTGGTTCAAAAAGTCGCTCCCACGGATAGCACTGTATTGATAACCGGGGAGACCGGTACCGGCAAAGAGCTCATTGCAAAAGCCATCCACTACAACAGTCTTCGCAAAGACAAGCCATTTTTAACTGTGGATTGCAACTCCCTGGTTGAGACATTGTTCGAGAGTGAATTGTTCGGGCATGTGAAAGGCTCGTTCACCGGCGCGGTGGCAACGAAACATGGCAGTTTTGAGTTGGCAAATGGCGGCACTTTTTTCTTTGACGAAATTGGCAATATCTCGCTGAACATTCAGTCGAAGATATTGCGCGTGATCCAGGAAAAAGAGATCAGGCGGGTTGGGGCAACAGAAACCATCAAAGTTGACGTTCGAGTGATTGCTGCTACTAATAAAAATTTACGCCAGGCTGTTGAAAATGATACGTTTCGCGAAGATTTGTTCTATCGTATCAGCGTTATTCCGGTGCATCTTTCACCGCTTCGCGAGCGCAAGGAGGATATTATTCCGCTTGCCAATCATTTTCTTGAAAAATACAACCAACGGCGCCGGAGGGCGCTAACAGGGTTTCACCCAATTGTGAAAGAAAATTTATTGAATTATTCCTGGCCAGGCAATGTCAGGGAATTGGAAAATATTGTGGAAAGATCCGTGGTGATTGAAGATAATGATGAGATAACATTATCCAGTCTTCCTTCCCATCTCCGGGGCGATTCGGCACAAGCTGAGACGAGCAGCCATGAGATTGTAAGTCTTGAGCTATTAGAAAAAAGTCATATTATCAAGGCGTTAAAAGCTACTGAATGGAATCGTTCCAAAACTGCCAGGCTGCTGAGGATCGATCGCAAAACTTTGTACGATAAGATCAGACGCTATCAAATCGAGCCTCACGAAGAATCAAAGTGATTGTCAGCTTCTCGGATCCCACTGCTAGTGTTGTGTTTCTCCTCATTGTAGAATTTCTCCCCAGCATCAACCAGCTATAAATCAGCATAATGCTCATTTTTCATTTCATCCGTGGAGAAAATACCCACTTTTTCACAAATTTGAAAAAATCAAATTTAAAAAGAAATATTTTTAAGTTACTATTATTTTATAGGCTTAACAGGGCACAGAATAAAAATAAAAAACTTTAATTTTGGGGGCACGTCTTTTGCTAAGAGCTTATGAAATTGCTTTCGAGAAATATTATTAAGTTTATCAAGAATGTAATCATGAGAAGACCGATGGCTGGAAAGGTTTTAATGATCATCAAGCATGAGAAAAAAATCGTGCAAGAGCTTTCCAGTTTGTTCAATAAAAACAATCTTATTTTAGCAATTGAGCATGACCAGGGTGCTGCGATCAACCGCGCACAGAATGCCCAGTTTGATGTAATTGTTTTAGATGCCAATATCAAAGGTATGCCAACCGAACAAATGATACAGATATTGCGGGGCATCGACCCGGGCGTGAAAATTATCGTGAAGACGAATGAAAACTCAAAAGAATTAGAAGCAAAGGTCAGGCGAGAAAAGATTTATTATTATCATCTGGATTCATTTGGCATCGATGATCTGGAATTGGCAATAAAAAGCGCACTCAGCAAAAGCATAAATTTTTTTTTGCCCAGGGACGAGGCAAGGAACAAAACTGAAAAATATAGACGCATATTGATGGTTGATGAAAATGATGATTTCATCGAAATTCATCGGGCGAATTTAGAAAATCATCATTTCGAAGTCAAAGTTTGTTACAATGCTGACGAAGCTTTTGCCAGAATTAAGAGCGAAGTTCCTGATTTGATTTTGGTTGATATGGATATCCAGGTTGGCAGTGATGGATTGCATTTTGTTGAAAAAATCATCGATGATGAGAAGATACGAAAGATTCCGGTTTTATTATTTATTTCTAAAATGCGATTGAGTGATGATGCGGAATTGATGGAAAAAATAAAATCCACACTGCCAACATGGTCTTATTTGCAGAAACCCGTAAAAATCGAGGATATAATACCCAAAGTAAATGAGTTATTGTTGTCATTGCGAGGCGCTCTGTGCTGAAGCAATCCTTAACCTGCATAACATCAGGGGATTGCACGTCGGAGGCGCATCTACGACTTCGCTCCACTCCGTTTTGCTCGCAACGATATCAAAGTTAAATTTATGTCAGTGCAACGTATAAGTCAGGTAGCCGATTCATTCAATTAGAATAAAACCAGTCGCCCAAAAAGATGATTGAAAATCCTAAAATTCTCGTTATCGATGATGATAGCGTCATCCGATTAGCCTGCGAAAAAACACTGCGGTCGATTGGGTATTCTGTCGAGACGGCTGAAAATGGCAAAATGGGATTGGAGAAAGTCAAGGCTAAAAATTACGACCTGATTTTGCTCGATCTGATGATGCCGGAGATGAGCGGCACCCAGGTTTTAGAACAGGTAAAAGAATACGATGAAAATATTATTGTCATCATCATAACCGGATTTGCAACTATTGAATCCGCGGTTGATACATTGAGAAAAGGCGTTTACGATTACATTCCCAAGCCCTTCACACCAGATGAATTGAGAAACGTGGTGCGAAAAGGATTGGAACGGCGCGAATTGCTCCTTCGCGCCGAGCGGCTCCGCAGGGAGCGTGAAAGAAGCTTGCTAAAGCTTGCGGCTCAGAAGTCACGCATGACGACCATCATCAATTGCATGGGTGAAGGCTTGATCGCTGTGGATAAAGATGCAAAGCTATCGTTGATCAATCCGGTCGCATGCAAATTGCTGGAATTGAAAGAACCCTGCCAGGTCGGAAAAGAGATCAGGAGTTATTTAAATAACTCAGCGTTAGAAAATTTAATTTACGAAAAGCTGCGGGATGAGAATTTTATTTTTGAAGAATTTATTACACGTGAGATTGAATTTGATAATTCGAAAAATAAAGTTTTTTCAATCACCTTAGCCCCAATCAAGGAAAAGAAAGACGAAATTTCGGGCGTTGCCCTGGTGCTGCGTGACATTTCCGAAGAGAAAAAATTAGAACGGATGAAAGCGGATTTTCAGAAGCTGGTGTCTGTGGTCGCCCATGAGCTGAAGGCGCCAATCAATACCATCGAAGGGTATCTCGATATTATCATCAAAGGTTTTGTCAAAGATAAGCCAGAGAAACAAATGGATTATCTAGTACGCTCTCGGGATAAGGCTGAAACGTTGAGAAATTTAATCCAGGATTTATTAAGTCTGACCTCCATCGAATCCGGCAGGCTGACCCGCCAGGTGGAGCCGGTGGGGCTCAAACAATTGCTGGTCGATATTTCTACATTCATGGAAAATGACGCCCAGAAAAAGCAGCTCAAAATCAGCCATGTGATCCCGGAAAATCTTCCCATGATAATGGGAGATAAAAATGCTCTGACTTATTTATTTTCAAATTTGATGAGCAACGCCATCAAATATAATAAGGATAGGGGAGAGGTGACGATTAAAGCTGAAATTCAAGCTGATCATTTGATGATCTCATTTATCGACACCGGATATGGCATTGCTGAAGATGAGCTGGAAAAAATTTTTAATGAATTTTATCGCTCAAAGAATCAAGCGATTCAGAAAATTCCTGGCACCGGTCTGGGATTGAACATTACTAAACGAATTGCTGAGTTGCACAATGGCTATATAAAAGTAAGAAGCAAATTGAATGAAGGCAGCCAATTTGATGTGTATCTGCCGGTTGAAAGATTGTAGGGCAATCCGCTAATTGGCGGATGCCTTACAAATTATCAAATTTTCAAAGGAGAAAGCTGATGAGTGAAGTGGCACTGGTCAATCTGACTATAGATGATAAAAGGATTTCTGTTCCCAAAGGGACGACGATCCTGAATGCCGCGCTGCAACATGGCATCAAGATTCCGCATCTCTGTTACCATCCGAAAACGGGGCAGGCATCGCTGTGCCGGATTTGCGTCGTGGAAGTGGATGGCATGAAGGGTTTGCAGACTGCCTGTTCTGTTCCAGTGCGGGACGACATGGTCGTCCATGCAACGACGGAACGAACTATCGCTGTTCGGCGCATGATCGTCGAACTGCTGCTCAGCAATGGGCATCACAACTGCATCTCATGCGAGCGCAACGGACGTTGCGAATTGCAGGATGCTGCTTACATGCTCGGCATCGAAACTTCATCCTATCCAATTTACGATAAAAAATTGCCGCTCGATGAATCCAGCCCTGGCATTGTTTATGATCCTAATAAATGCATTCAATGTCATCGTTGTATCAAAGGTTGCAACAATGTGGTGATCAATCGGGTGCTGGAGATGGGCTGGCGCAGCAATCATTCGGTGGTCATCTGCGATGATGATAAACCGATGGGCGAATCGACCTGTGTCCAGTGCGGCGAATGCGTTCAGCTCTGTCCCGTCGGCGCGTTGACGGAAAAGCTAGCCATCGGCAAAGGCCGCAGCTACGAGATGACCAAAGTGCAAACCACCTGTCCCTATTGCGGCGTCGGCTGCCAGATGGAATTGCATGTGAAAGACAACCAGATCGTGCGGGTTTATGGCGTCGAGGGCGAGACGGACAACGAAGGCTCGCTCTGCGTGAAAGGTCGCTTTGGCAACGATTTCGTTAGCTCGCCCAATCGATTGACCAAACCGCTGCTCCGAAAAAATGACAAGCTGGAAGAAGTCTCCTGGGATGAGGCGCTGGACTTTACCGCGAACAAATTATTGGAGATCAAAAATAAATATGGCTCGGGCGCAATTGCTGGCTTGACATCTGCCAAATGCACCAACGAAGAAAATTATATCTTTCAAAAATTCATGAGAGCCGTGATCAAAACCAACAATGTCGATCACTGCGCCCGTCTCTGACAC
>JALOPY010000241.1 GCA_025453735.1 bacterium
GATAAGAGACCAGGTATTTGAAAAAGCCAAATGGGCTATCGCAGGCAGAATCTCGACTGAGAAACATGGTTCGTTTACCAACATCGATGGTATCGTTCAGCCATTCCGACGGGCGATTAAGGCTGAAGATAATTTTGATGAGCTGACGTTTTTTGTTGATGTTTTAAAGGAGCTTGACATTCAGCCGATTGGGCGGACGGTTGATGAAGTACGGAAATCATTTTAAAATTCAATTTAGATTTTTAATTTAAGAGTAGAACTAGTGAAAAATTTAACACGGATAACTTTTGATCCCAACGTAATGGGGGGTAAGCCATGTATTCGTGGCTTGCGTGTTACAGTCGGAATGATTGTAGGACTTATCGCTTCAGGATATTCAACGCTTGAAATTCTCAAAGCATATCCGTATCTTGAAGAAGACGATATCCGTGAAGCACTGAGTTATGCAGCCTGGCGAGTTGAAGAGATGGAATTGCCATTAGTGGTCAGTGCATGAACATATTGATTGATATGAACCTATCGCCTGACTGGGTGGAAGTGTTTGAACGACAAGGTTGGCAATCTTATCACTGGTCAAAGGTTGGTGATCCTCGTGCACCAGATATCATCATTATGGACTGGGCACGAAAAAATAGTTATCTTGTATTTACCCATGATCTTGATTTCGGAATTATTTTAGCAACGACTGGAATAGGCGGACCAAGCGTCATTCAAGTACGGACCGAGGATATTATGCCCCAAACACTGGGAAATCGTCTGGTTCAGATAATAAAGCAATATGAATCAATGATCAAAAGTGGGGCGCTCATTACGGTGGATGATCGAAAATCTCGTGTGCGTGTTCTACCATTTCAAAAAATGAGTTGAGATTTATTGTTTATATTTTGAAGCAGCTTCGTGTCCATGAGATTGGTCGGACAGTTGATGAAGAAGATTTTTCATTAATCCAGATATTAGATTGATCATTCGATTAAGATATCAGAACGAGGAAACAGAATGGAATCCAGTTTTTTAGGAATTAATACAGTCAATTTTATCACCAGCTTCTTATTAGCCACCGCGGTATTTCTGTTCATGTTTATGATGGGCGCATTGATGAGCTGGTCGGAACGGAAGCAATCTGCGGTGTTGCAGGATCGAATCGGGGCGAATCGTGCCAGTATCCCTTTGCCTGGCGGGAAAAAATTGGCGTTGTGGGGATTCATCAATAACCTGGCCGATGCCATCAAGACATTGGTGAAGGAAGATTTCAAGCCACGAGCATACGATTTTTTGATGTACAACCTGGCTATCTTTTTTGCCTTTGTTCCTGCCACAATTACCGCCGCTGTCGTTCCGTTCGCAGGCGTTCTGAAACCAGCCGAATTCTTTCAAGCTTGGTATCTGAAATGGATCCCCTGGCTGCCTGAATTTTTTACCAATAACCTGCCCGATTTCAGCTTTCGGGTACAGGTTGCCGATTTGAATGTGGGACTATTATTCATCTTTGCCATTAGTGGCTTGAATATCTTCGGCGCCATCCTGGCAGGCTGGTCGTCGAACAATAAATTTTCCATGATGGGCGGAATGCGTGGCGCCTCGCAGATGATCTCGTACGAAATCAGCATGGGAATATCGCTATTAGGTTTGATTTTCATTTATCAACAGGTCGATATCTGGGAATTGGTTCAGGCGCAACGGGAGTTAGCCTGGGGCTGGCTGCCGAAATGGGGCATTTTCTTACAGCCGTTTGCATTTTTCTTATTTCTCTTTGCAGCCATCGCCGAGAACAAACGAATGCCCTTTGATTTACCCGAAGCCGAGTCCGAAATTATTTCTGGTTACTTCACCGAATACTCTGGCTTTAAAATGCTGCTATTTATGTTCGCCGAATTTATTACCATAGCATTTGTCGCAGTGATCGTATCGACACTATTTTTCGGCGGCTACTCTGTGCCCTATCTCATGGCAGATGGATTTCATTGGCCCTGGGGCGGATTTACACAGCTATCCCATGCGACAGTGGTGATTATGGAAATATTATCATTTACTTTAAAAGTATTTTTCTTCTGCTGGCTGTTGCAGCAGATGCGCTGGAGTTTACCCAGATTTCGTTACGACCAATTGATGAAATTAGGCTGGAAAATATTATTGCCGCTTTCAATTTTAAACCTGATCGTTACTATTGTTATTGTGGCATTGGGAGGTTTTTAAGATGAGTTATCAGTTGCCCGACTTTCCTGATATGAACTATTATGATCGCAAGAAACGCACTTTGTTAGATCAGCTATATGTCAAAGAAATTGGAAGAGGCGTCTGGATTACTTCAAAGCATCTGTTCCGAAATTTATTCAAATGGCTGACGTTCCGCAAAGGCGGCGTCGTAATCCTTTATCCCGAAGAACAACGACCTGATTTATCACCGAACAATCGGGGACGGCATGTACTGGTTCAACGGAGAAATGGCTCACCCCGTTGCGTCGCTTGCCAGATGTGTGCGACGGTTTGTCCTGCTTCATGTATTACCATCGAAGCAGAAGAAAGCGACGATGCGATCATTCAAAAACGACCGAAAGTATTTAATATTGATATCAGCCGATGTATCTTTTGTGGCTTCTGTGTCGAAGCCTGTCCCGTGGATGCCATTCGAATGCTGCCGACCACGGAGAAGCTGGTTGGCTATAATCGCTTCAAAATGATTTATGATCGCGATACGCTGTTGCATTGGAATCCAGTGGTGAATGATGACGTGGTGCATGGGTATAATCCTATATAAAACAAACTTCATTCACATGATTATTGATATCTTTTTGGAAGCAAACAATAGAATTTGGTTTTAAAAATGGCAACTCAAAATTTATTAGAAAGAATAACAATTGATCCCCATGTTATGGTTGGCAAACCAACCATTCGGGGATTAAGAATTACTGTCGATCAACTTTTAAAGGCTCTTGCTGCAGGGATTACCAGCAATGAGCTAATTGAGGATTATCCCGAATTACAGCCAGAAGATATTCAAGCTTCCTTGCTCTATGCGGCCGAATTGGTCAGTGAAGAGCAAGTTTTTAAGATTGCTGAAGGCTTTTAATCGTGGAAAAAAAACAGCTAAAATTCCTGGTTGATGTTGGCATAAGCAAAAAAGTTGAAAATTGGCTTCAAGTCGAAGGTTACAATATAAAAAATGTAAGAGCGATTGATCCTCGGCTGCCTGACGAAGAGATATTGAAAATAGCCGCTACTGAAAATCGGATTGTTATAACAATGGATAAAGATTTTGGTGAGCTGGTATTTAATTCAGGATTAGCACATGCTGGAGTTTGCTGCTAAGTTTAGATGAAGCAAAATCGGATGAAAAGGTCAGAGTTATCAAATGGATTCTTTCAGAATATTCAGATATGATATTAAATAAATTTTGTGTTTTTAAAGATGGGAATTTAAGAATCAGAAAATAAACAGGCTATACGATTCTCAATAAGACAAGATTGGCTAATCTAAGAAGAAGAAATTTTTTCTTTGGACTGAAAATAAAGTGAAGGAAACCATAAATGGATTTCAACATATTAATGTACATCGTTTTTGGAGTTGTCGCCATTGCAGGCGGACTGGTTCTGCTCTTCGCCAAGCATCCCATCCGTGGTGCCATGGGACTTTTAGCCAGCATGGTGGCACTGGCGGGCATGTACGCCATTCTACAGGCGCATAGCATCGCCATATTTCAGCTCATCATTTATGCTGGCGCCATTATGGTTTTGATCATCTACTTCATCATGTTGCTGGATATTAAAAGCGAAGATTATTTGAAACCGTTTTCAAAGCTGTTCTGGATCGGCGCTCCGATTTTAGCCCTGCTCGCCATTTTCTTTATTTATAAATTGTACACCGCCATTGGAGGAAAGCCCAATGCCTTTAGTGATCTCAGCTCAGTTGCTGCTCCTGAACAATCGGTTCAGGATTTCGGTGGGATAAAAATCTTTTCAAAAAATTTATTAACCAAATATTTGTTCGCCTTTGAATACGTCTCGACGTTATTGTTCGCTGCCATCGTCGCAGTGATTTCAATAGTTCAACTGGATTGGAAAGGTCGCAAGAATGAGTAATCCGCTGACTGATTTTATATTGGGAGCTGGAGGATTTTTTACCCTCTCGATTATCATTTTATTGTTTGCAATCGGCAGCATCACCTTTATTTTCCGACGCACGCTGCTCCACATGTTAATGGCAGTCGAGCTGATGCTGAACGCTGTCAATCTGAGCCTGATTTATTTTTCTCGGCTGCACCAAAATCATGACGGGCAGATTCTATCGCTGATGATCTTTGTGGTCGCTGCCTGCGAAGTGGCATTGGGCATCGCCATTATTGTGCAACTTTTCAAACGAACAGGTACGATCAGTGTTGACGCTTATACTACAGAAAGGGGCTAATGTTTTATGGAAAACAGCCTGATTCTCATCATTGTGATATTGCCTTTGATTGGCGCCGCATTAAATGGAACGGTTGCGGCTGTCAATGCATATAGAAAAAAAGAAATCTGGGGCGAAAAATTTGCTGGATATTTAGCCTTTTCCACCATTGCGGCATCGTTCATTTTATCGCTCTATGCCGTATTTGTGAAAATGGCAGGACTGGAAGCGATCAGTTGCACGCCCTATCAATGGATCGTTTCTGGCGGTGTGAATATTAATCTGACCTTCATCATCGATCATCTTTCCTCTGTCATGCTGCTGGTCGTGACTGGCGTGAGTGCGGTCATTCATTTTTATTCCATCGGCTACATGCACGGCGATGAATCCAGCGTGCGCTATTTTGCTTATCTCAATTTATTTGTGTTCGCCATGCTGCTGCTAATTCTCGGTGATTCCATGCCCGTGATGTTCGTCGGCTGGGAAGGTGTTGGTCTTTGCAGCTATCTTTTGATCGGTTTCTGGTACAAAGAAGAAGAAAAAGCCATAGCAGGCAAGAAAGCGTTTATCGTCAATCGCATCGGTGATTTTGGATTTCTATTGGGCATGTTCTTGATTTTTGCCAACGTCGGTTCATTAACTATCGCTGAAGTGAATCAATTCTTTCATCATCACAATTCGCTAAACTTTTTCTGGACAAATGCAGCAGCGATTTGTCTGTTCATTGGCGCCACAGGTAAATCGGCGCAACTGCCGCTGTATGTCTGGCTGCCCGATGCGATGGCGGGTCCCACGCCAGTTTCGGCGCTGATCCACGCTGCCACGATGGTTACGGCTGATTGCACTGAATGTCGTATTGTGGGTCGGCGCATTGACGGCGATCTTTTCTGCCACTATCGCTCTGTATCAAAACGATATCAAAAAAGTATTAGCCTATTCCACCGTCAGCCAGTTGGGATTCATGTTCATGGCCGCGGGGGCAGGTGCTTTTGTGATCGCCATTTTTCATTTGATGACCCATGCGTTTTTCAAAGCCTGTCTATTTTTGGGATCAGGAAGCGTCATTCACGCGATGGGCGGTCAGCAGGATATTCGCTTCATGGGCGGATTGAAAAAACACATGCCAGCGACTTATACTACTTTTCTATTGGCGACATTGGCTATTGCGGGCTTCCCGCCATTTGCGGGCTTCTTTTCCAAAGATGAAATTTTATGGAATGTCTTTGCCTCGCATCATGGCAATAAAATTGTCTGGATCATCGGAGCCATTGCGGCGTTGTGCACAGCGTTTTACATGTTCCGTTTGGTTTATCTCACCTTCTTCGGAAAATTCAGGGGCACGCATGAGCAGGAACATCATCTCCACGAATCGCCAAAGACGATGACCGTTCCGCTCATGATATTGGGCGGACTATCCGTAATTGGCGGCTGGATCGGCATTCCCAAATTACTGTCTGGTGGATCAATTCCCAATTTCTTCCATGATTTTTTAGAGCCAGCCGTTTCCAAATACGGACATGCCGAAGTGGGCCATTACAGTAATGCCACCGAATTTTCACTAATGGGGCTTTCAGTTCTGATCGCTGTGATCGGCTGGTTCCTGGCTCGATCCATGTTTCGTGAGCTGAAAAAAGACCTGCCTGATCCAGCAAAATATACGGGCATTCAAAAACTATTATGGAATAAATATTGGGTGGACGAGATCTACGATACGATTATCGTCCGTCCTTTGAAATATTTATCAACGAATATCTTTTTGAATATTTCAGATAAAAAAATTATTGATGGATTTGCTGATGGCTCTGCTTCGGGCTGGAGAAAGGTATCGAGTCTATTTTCGAATCTACAAACGGGAAATATTCAGGCGTATGGATTTTATATGATTGTGGGGATTGCGGTGGCGGTGATGGTGGCATTGTATGTTTTTTGATTTGTAACTCTTTGCTTTGATGCGCTCAAAAAAAGCCTTTATCTATGGCTGCGAACGAAAGTGCATAAAGAGTGATAGAATTTTAAACGGAAGGCTAAAAGCAAAACATGCCCAGCGTCAGTCAATTTTTTGGAATCGCCATTTATATGTATTTTAATGATCACACACCCCCTCATTTTCATGCAGAATATGGCGGCAATGAAGCTTTATATGAAATTGAGACGCTGCGCATTTATGCAGGAAAACTACCACGTCGAGCTCACAACCTCGTCATTGAATGGGCTGACCTCCATCGTAGCGAGTTGATGGATAACTGGCAGAGAGCACGGCGGGGACTATCTTTGATCGATATCGAACCGCTTGAATAGGAATTAATAATAATGATAAAATTTGAAAAACTTATTCGTGTCAAATCCGTGGTCGTCTTAAAAGATTTTTGGGTTCGTTTAGAGTTCACCGATGGAACTCAAAAGGAGATTGACCTGGAACCATTTCTGCATGGATTAATTTTTCAACCGATAAAAAATAATGCTCTAATGTTTCGTTCAGTAAAAGTTGATAGGCGTATGGGCACAATAGTCTGGGAAAATGGAGCGGATATTGATCCTGATGTTCTGTATCATGATTTAAAACCTGCATGGATGGAACACGAAGAGGAACCAGTATTAAAAGTAGCAGACCATTAATTCGATTTTGATATAGAACCACAATGATCTCTGAACATGACAAAAATCTAATCATAAGCTTAGCTAAAAAATATCGAGTTGCATCGCTATTCTTATTTGGCTCATCAATCGACCATTCCAAAGAGTCGAATGACATAGATATTGGCGTAAAAGGCATAGAGCCTCGATTGTTTTTTAAATTTTATGCCGAATTATTTAAACGGCTATCAAGACCAGTAGATTTAGTTGACCTTTCTAAAAGATCACTATTCAATGATCTCGTGGAAAAAAACGGCGTCAGAATTTATGGATAGTCTCTCAAAAAGAATTCTTGCTGAGAAAGAAAATGTAGAAAAAGCATTGATTACTCTCGAGAAGGCATTAAAAAGAAAGCGAAAAACAACCAGCGAATTAGCAGCTATAGGTACTTTTCTTCATAATATTTATAGTGGGATAGAAAATATACTAAAACAAATTTTAAAAGAAAAGAATATCAAGGTTTCAAAATTTGAATCGTGGCATAAAGATTTATTAAATCTATCTGTCACTAATAAAATCATATCATTAACGCTTTCTGATGAGCTTTATGAATATTTAGCATTCAGACATTTCTTTGTACATGCCTATGGTTTTATGTTGTTGGAAGATCAATTGAAAGATTTAGCTGAAAATATATCAAGAATATGGTCTGAATTTGTATTAGAAATAAAAAATTTTATAACGACTACAGAAAATAATGGATTACAGGAGTCATAAATGGGTTTAATATCCTGGACACTTTTCATCCCCCTGCTCGGCGCAATTTTAATCATGTTCATCCCGAGCAAAAAATCTGATGACGAAAAAAGCGGCGCATCAAAATTTGGCTGGATCGCATTGGCGGTATCTTCCCTCGCCATGTTCGTTTCGTTTTTCATCGTGGCTGGATTTGATAATTCCATGATTGGCTATCAACTTGTCGAACAAGCCGAATGGATTCCCCAGTTCGGATTGAACTATCATGTCGGCATCGATGGCATTTCGATTCTGCTGATTTTGCTGACTACGATCATGATGCCGTTCACCGTGTTGAGCTCCTACAAATACATTGAAAAGCGAAAGAAAGAATATTACATCTGGCTGCTGTTTTTGGAATTCTCAATGCTCGGCGCTTTTGTGGCGCTCAACCTGTTCATCTTTTACATTTTCTGGGAATTGATGCTGATCCCGATGTTTTTCTTGATCGGAATTTGGGGCGGTCCTCGAAGAATTTATGCCACAGTCAAATTCGTCCTTTTTACCGTTGTCGGTTCATTGATGATGTTAGCGGGAATCATCTATCTGGCAATTCTTGCCAAACAAAACTTCGGTTCATTTACTTTCGAATTCGAGCAGCTATTGCAATTAAATATTCCTGTGCAAACGCAACTCTGGTTATTTGCCGCCTTTGCATTAGCATTCGCCATCAAAGTTCCCATGTTCCCGTTCCATACCTGGCTGCCCGATGCCCATGTGGAAGCGCCGACTGCAGGATCGGTTATCCTGGCTGGTGTCTTGCTGAAAATGGGCGGCTATGGTTTCGTCCGATTAGGGATTCCATTGTTTGGAGAAGCTGCGATTCAAGCCGCGCCAATCATGCAAACATTGGCAGTCATCGGAATTGTTTATGGAGCATGTCTGGCATTAGCCCAAACAGATTTGAAAAAATTGGTCGCCTACTCATCGATCAGCCATCTGGGTTATGTGGTGCTGGGTCTGTTTGCCCTGACGCCTGAAGCCATCGAAGGATCGATCCTGCAAATGGTCAATCACGGCGTTTCCACAGGAGCACTCTTTATTTTAGTTGGAATTATTTATGAACGTCGCCACACCCGTGAAATTGCCGAGTTCGGTGGTTTAGCGTATCGACTTCCCTTGTTCGCAGTTGCTTTTATGATCATCACACTATCTTCGGTTGCATTGCCGGGAACCAATGGATTTATAGGCGAATTTCTAATTTTACTGGGCAGCTTCAAAAGCGCCTGGGCATATTTTTTAGCAGATCAAGGAGCATTTCGATTGGTGCTGATGGTGTTTGCCACCTCAGGAGTTATCCTCGGCGCTTACTACATGCTCTGGATGGTGCAACGGGTTTTCTTTGGTCCTTTGAAAAATGACAAAAATAAAAATCTAAAAGACCTCAGCCTGCGGGAAATGATCGTGCTGCTGCCGTTCATTATTTTCGTGTTCTGGATTGGAATTTATCCAAAAACGTATTTGAATAAAATGCACACCTCAGTAACGCATTTTGTTGAACAACACCAGCCAGAGGTTTTGAAAAAAGAACTGGTAAAATCACCACAGCATGAGGTAGACGAGACAAAAACCGAAGAACC
>JALOPY010000242.1 GCA_025453735.1 bacterium
GATTTGATGAACGATCGTCTCAGCTTCTGATTTTTCGGTAGGGACCTGAAACGTATCAATCCGGGTGTTTCCCACCAATTTCGACCAGATGTTTAGCGGTTGATGGTCGGGATTCCTGGCAATAACCTGTGTGGAAGCTTTTAAAATAGTCGCTACCGAACGGTAATTTTTTTCGAGCTTGATGATGCTGCATTGGGGAAAATCCTGCTCAAATTGCAGGAAAAAACGACGGTCAGAACCACGAAAGCCATAAATCGCCTGATCCGGATCACCAATCGCACAGACGTTTGTCTTCGGCGTTGTTAGTAAGCGCAGCAATTGATATTGGGCGGAGTTGATGTCCTGATACTCATCAACTGAAATCCAGGAAAATTTAGTTTGATATTTCTCTAAAATTTTCAGATTGTTCTGGAATAACGTTATCGGCTGCAAAATCAAATCGTCGAAGTCAAAAGCATTATGGCTTTGTAAATGCTGTTGATAGTCCTGATACAAATTCAGAAAATGAGTGTCCTGTTCGAAAGGCATTATTTGTTTTTCAGACGCCAATTGATTTTTGTAATCAGAAATTCTATCGGAAAATTCCCGCAACTCTTTTTGTGAGACCGAGGGAGCTATCTTTCTCAGCAATTGGATTTTTTCGTTCTCAGCATAAATCGAAAAATTTGCGTGATAACCAAGTTGATGCGCCTCATCTCTCAATATCATTGCGCCTAAGGAATGAAATGTTTTTATAAAAATCAATTTTGCAATTTCATCGCCCAGGAGGCTGATCAAACGTTCTTGCATTTCCCTGGCAGCCCGATTGGTAAAAGTCACCGCAAGAATGGTTTCAGGAGAAATATGCTTTTGCGTTATCAGGTTAGCAATCCGAAATGTGAGCGTTCTGGTTTTTCCCGTGCCAGGACCAGCCACGATAAGCAAGGCAGAGTCATAAGTTTCGACTGCCTGGCGTTGCGGAGGATTGAGACCGTTATCGTCTTCCTCTAAATCCTGGTGTTCCAAAATTTCAGCAGCAGGCGATTTTTGTTCAGCTAAATTGTTATGTCCAAAATTAGCTTCATCGTCTTTTATAAGGGATAATGTGCTTCCTTTAATTTCTTCGGGAGTGAGGATTTCCTTCTGAAAAAAAAGCGACCGGGAGTTGAATTCATCTCGCTCTTTTTCAGTAAATAACTTGATAGTGCCAAATTCCCCATCATATCCCGCTGCGATTTGGACCTCCTTTGCTCGCATCCGTCGAATCCCTTCTGCCAACAGCGATCCGCCGATTTTTTCAATTTCAGCAAGCGGAGCTTCCCTTAAAATTGAGAGTTCCGAACCAAGGAGGCGCAGCAATTTTTCAAACTTCTTATCAACAGTTTTCGTTGCAGAACCGACATTCAGAATTTCGCCAAGTATTTCAGGAAGAGGGATCAGGCTGTGATATGGCTTGGCTCGTTCATGCGTGCTGCCCTCTGGTCGATCGGCTAACTCCTCCACGCGATTCAAAACGCCGACTGTCACCTTCTTGCCACAAACAGGGCAAATTCCTTTGCTGGCGATTGTCTCCGCCGGGGTCATTCGCGTATTGCATTTTCGATGGCCGTCGAGATGATACTTGCCCTCTTCAGGAAAAAATTCAATTGTTCCAAGAAATTGTTCGGGATTACCAGCTTTCAAAGCCTGAAGTATTGCAGGATAGGATAAATCACAATTAAAAATATTTGACTCGCGCCCCAGCTTCGCTGGTGAATGCGCGTCCGAATTTGAAACCAGGGTAAAACGATCCAATTGAGACAGCATCCAATTCATTGGCGGATCGGATGAAAGTCCGGTTTCGAGGGCAAAAATATGAGGTGTCAAATCATCATAGCATGATTCAATGGAATTAAAACCAGATTTGGAACCCAGCACAGAAAACCATGGCGTCCAGATATGCGCCGGTATCAAAAACGAAAGCTCATTGGATTGAAGCACGAGTTCCAGCAGGTTTCGCGCATCCAAACCCAGGATTGGTCTTCCGTCTGATCTGATATTTCCAATCTTCTCTAAAGTCGATTGAAACTTTTTTGCAACTTGAATAGAGGGAAAAAAAACAACGTTGTGGTTTTTTCGAACCTGTTCTCCTTTTTTATAAATATTGCTGATTTCTCCGGAAAGGATAAACCGAACTTCATTTTTGCATGCCGGCGGGATTTGAACGTCAATAGCTTTCGAGTAATCATCCTTTAACCGAAACAAACCTTCTTCCGCGGGATCGAGTTTCTTTTCTATCTCCGCCAGCCATCCGGGGTGAGTAATATCGCCGGTAGCAACGACGTTGATGCCCTTCAATTGCGCCCACTGATACAGTTGTTCAAAGTTTAATTCTTTACTCGTTGCTCGCGAATAGAATGAATGAATATGCAAATCAGCGATAAATTTCATTGCCATTTCCAAAAATATTCACAAAAAAAAATTGCTCTCAGGAAGTTTATGGTCTTCTTCAAATTGGAGCTATACTATAATTAAATTGCAGCAAAAAGTCAAGCGGATTGTTTAGTAAATTTTACAAAAAAAATGCCTCCTCCATCAAAACAAGAAATGAAGAGCATGAGGAAAAAACAACTATAAAAGAACTTAGCTACGCAGATCGAAGCTGCGCCATTTTTTTGGAGTATTGATTAATGAGTTATTCCCTTACAATGAGAAGCGGAACAAGCAGAATTGAAACGGAGTTTTGTAACCGCCAGAAAATCCTTCCCAAAAAATTTCCGCGATGCTCTGGTTCCTCCGTCGCTCCTTGCAGGTTCTTGCCATAGTAATTTTAGCACAAACTTTGAAATTCCGATACAATTAAATTAAAATTTTTATTGCTGATGTTCCAATAAACCTTTCTTTCGCTTTTTGCCCCTGGTTCTAAAAAAAATATTCATTGCTATCAAAATCAAAATTATAAATGTCGATATTAAAATAGTGTTCCAAAAATAAATATTGTACACAACCCTCCCGAGGGGCTGGCGAAAGATAAAAATGACTACGCAAATGAAAAAAAGAATTACCGCATAAACATAATAGAGCAAAATATTGGAGCCATCATATTCCTCGAATAAGCTTCGTATGATGATATAGATGACGATACTGGTGAGAATTCCAAAAAATATGGGTGATAACATGGCTGCACCTCCATAACTCAAGGTTTGTGTCAGGCGAATGTTGTGAATCCTAGCAGGCGATTGATACGATGAAAAAAAATTGGGAAGTTCAAACAGCTTGATGAATGCGCAGCTCGAGCAAGAATTAGCATTTCAGATTTTTTTCAAATATCTAAACTTTGTCCATAATTAAGAGAGACTCAAGCGCAGGTTTTGGTTCTGTCGATCAAGCTGACCTTTCATTCGTGAAAACGCTGCTTAGATATCATCAACGCCAATTTTCGATATTTTTAAATTAAGTTGGTGTTCTGGAGATCGCGACCACCCCCTTTATATTTCATTCCAAAAAAATATTATGTAAGATAACAGAATAAGAACTCACTATGAATATAGTTTAATTTTTTACAAAGTCAAGAGTTTAAATTACAAAAATATTTATTTTTTGTTAATCTGTTTTTTATCTGATTCTACTTGAGTTAAACAGATTGTGTGGTCGCGAATAACAGAACTTTTTAGCTGGAATGAAAATCAAATATCTGTTTTCCCTTGCCAGATTCGGGAATTTCGGAGTAAAACATTGTCTTCTAACTTGAATCCAATGCAATCTAACATTATCTAATAGTGCACCAAATTTTTTGTGATAATATGATGTTATGCTAATGATTAAATTATTCTACAGAAATGGTACGAGAAAACTGAAATTTTACGTTTTTAACTTTCATGTATAAATTTGACACGTGTCACACCAGGTTTTAGTGAAAAAAATTACATTTGTTCAACAAAACAAGATCGGCTAAATCAAAATGAGATTTTCAGCAAAACAAATTGTAATAAACCCTAATTCGATTTTGATGAAACCAATAGGTTCTAGCTTCGTTTAAACCAGAAGCAATTTTTTAAAATTTTAACGCTTTAATTTATTTAGACAAAAGAGATTTATCATAACATAGGAGAAAATCAGGATGAAAAAAGAGAGTTCACTTTACCGACATATCAGATTACCATTGAAAATTTTGGTCATCGTGTTCATGTCAATTACGGTAATTGGATTCAGTTACAAGTATTTTGACACGACAGATGAAACAAAACAGAAAATGAGTAGTCTGGAGCGTTCTCTTCAAGACCTGAGAGCGGCAATGAGTGTGGACAGTGTCCGCCAATACAATATCCAGAAGATTATGTCCATTATTGATATGTACAACAAGGAAATGTCCTCAGTTGAAAAATATGAGATCGCCAATGAAATCTATACGCAGAGTTTAAAATACACCAACCTGGATATAGATTTAATTTGTGCTACGATTTCTCACGAATCCGCTGCGACTTGGAATCCAAAGGTGCAATCGCATGCGGGAGCAATTGGATTGATGCAGATTATGCCTGCAACAGGGATGTATTTGGCAGAATATGAAGACATAACCTGGACAAGCGCAGAGGAAGTATTAACCAATCCGATCTATAATATCCGAATGGGTTGCCGTTATCTTTCAATAATGGTCGGGTATTATGGGATTGACGGTGGTCTGGCGGGTATTATGGGATTGACGGTGGTCTGGCAGCCTATAATGGCGGAGAACGCCAAGCTGCTCTCTGGATTAAAAATAACAAGGCAGATGGCATTCTCTGGGCAGAGACCCAAAGTTATATTCCAGCAATTATAAAACTCTATGATAAATATCGAGAGAGCGCTTTATAAGCGATTACAGGAAAGAGAATACAAAAAAAGGCTACTGGTTTCAGTAGCCTTTTTTTGTTAATCTTTTTTAAAAGTACGATGCAGAAATAATCCGAACTCCTGGCGAAAATTTGAAACGGACTAATTATTTCAACTTATAATTTTTTCAATAAATTCTCAATCATATCTTTCGTCATCAATTTTAAATCATACCCAGGTTTCCACCCCCACTCCTCTCTCGCAATGCTATCATCCATATTGTTGGGCCAGGAATCCGCAATTGCCTGACGAATGGGATCGATTTTGTAGTTTATGAAAAACTCAGGATATATTTTTTGAATTGCTTCGGCAATATCTTTTGGCGAGATGCTCATCGCAGTAACATTAAATGCATTGCGATGTTTGAGCTTTCCTGGATTTGCTTCCATCAGATCGATCGCGGCTTTAATTGCATCAGGCATGTACATCATATCAAGATAAGTTTCTTCCTTGAGATAGCAGGTATATTTTTTATTTTTGATTGCCTCATAGTAGATTTCCACCGCATAATCCGTAGTTCCCCCGCCGGGAAGTGTTTGATGTGAGATTATTCCCGGATAGCGAACACCTCTGGTATCAATGCCAAATCTTTTATAATAATAATCGCACAGCAATTCACCAGCTACCTTTGTGACGCCGTACATCGTTTGGGGGCGTTGAATAGTATCCTGTGGCGTATCGTAAGCAGGCGTAGCAGGACCGAATGCCCCGATAGAGCTGGGTGTAAAAACACTGCAATTATATTCGCGTGCGACTTCTAAAACATAGTACAAACCATTGATATTTACATTCCAGGCAAATTGTGGTTTTTCTTCGGCGACAGCAGAAAGAATCGCAGCCAGGTGATAAATCGTATCGACATTATATTTTTTAACAATTTCTCCAATCTTGTTTTTTTCAGTACAATCGACAATCTCAAAGGGACCTGACTCAACAACTTCATCATCAAATTTTGAGCGGATATCAGAAGCGATTACATTATCATAACCATATCTCTTGCGTAAAACCATAGTCAATTCTGAGCCGATCTGTCCTAATGCGCCAGTGATCAAAATATTTTTCATCTTGCCTCCTGATGGTTAACTTTGCTGATTATTTTGAAACTCAAACTAGATATATTTAACATAACTATCATCTATTTTTGCATACAATTTAAAAAAAATTTGGCTCAGAGTCAAGAGATGATTGATGTTTGTAAATTTGTTAATAAAATTATTAAGGAATCGAAGGGAATTTTTCGTGCAGGAATAAAAAAAAACCAGGGCTGTGGACTCTGTTACCATGACCCTGGTTTGTAAATATCAATTGAGTTACAAGTGTTATTCTGTGGTTTCAGGAAATTCGCAGCGCTCAGATGCTATTCGAAAGCTTCCTTGCGCTCATTTCATTGAACGTTATCTATTGCGAATCCATTTCCCATGGAAGAATCCATTTCGAAAGCTGCCTTCTTTTGTTTTCCAATGACCTTTCAGTTCGCCTACTGTTGTCAATTCACGATTCACCCAGCGAACTGTCCATTTAGAGTGACATATTTACCAAAGAAAACTTTTTTGCCATTTCGATCAATACCCCAGATACCTTTTAGATGCCCGGCTCGGGTACCAATTCTATTGATCCATCTGCCTTGAAAAATTCCACCGCGTTCTCTTGTTTTCACCCAGCGACCTTCCAGGAAACCACCGCCAAATGGAACGATTTTTTTGTTAAAAGCTTGAATGGAAACCTGGTGTCCCTCTGCCGTTACCGTCTCAATAATATCCATTGAGTCTAATTCACTGTAGGAGAATGTTCTGGAATAGAGCGGCGTCGTGATAGTCAATTGTCCTTCAACATTTGACGTGTCACGGTCGATGATGACCAGTGCAATCCCATCAAAATGAGTGGACGTTTCTGAAGCCCATCCAACTGTTTTACGATCGGGACGGGGAAGGATTATTTTATCATTGGGTTCAAATAGAATTCGCTTCATAATTCCCAGAGTGCCGCGGGTTATAGTTGCAGATCCATCCCAATTAACTGAATTTGTCGCCGTAGAATCAAAATCCAGCAATCCCCAGGCGATTCGAACAAAGTAAGCATTCACCGTTGTAGAATCAATGGCATTTGCAAACGATGGATCCAATGTTATTGGATCAGAGACAGCTTCATCATCTTCAAACTCTGCGATCATCACTGGATCACCAAATGCAGGTAATTCATCAGACGTGCTAAATCCACCGTAAGGCTGATCCAGCTCAGTCACTTCCCCCTCGTTTCCTGGATCGGTTGGTGTTTCTTTGGAACAGCCGCCCACGATAAGCATTGCAAGCAATGCAAAGATTAATAGCGAAAGAATTGCATAATTTTTCATTGTAGTATCTCCTTGGTTAGAATTAATGTTTTTAGTTTTTAATTGATGGGATCCCTGAATTCACATTGCGCTACTGCAAACGCGCTGCCAATTTGCAATGCGAACTCAGAATCGAATCCAACTTTTTATTTCTAATAGTTATAATTAAAAAAATAATTCTAGCCAGGAATTTTAGAAATGTACCCAAAAAGGCATTTCATCGTCAACATCGTACCTTATGGTACAGCAAAAATAGATTTATGAAACAATACAAATGAGCTTTTTCAGCAGGATGAGAGTAAGATATAGTTGCTGCGATTGACTGACAACAAAATATTATGATGCAGATGCTTCGACATGTACGAATGTCGAAGCATCGCAAAAAAAAACTAATCCTGGTACATACTTTCAATCAGATCAGCAAATTTTTGTTCGACGAATTTACGTTTAATTTTGAGAGTTGGGGTTAGCTCATCTTCTTGAATTGTAAACACTTTTGGAAGCAATCGAAATGCTTTAATTTGTTCATAACGGGCAAGATCGACAGACAACCGGTTAATCTCGTTTGAAATGAGCTGATTTATTTTTTGATTTTGAACCAGCTCTTCTTCATTCTGATATTGAATTTTATTCTCTTCAGCGTAATTTTTTATCATCTCAAAATTTGGTACAATTAAGGCCGAGATGAACTTTCGCTTGTCACCAATAATAAGAATTTGTTCAATGAGCGGGCTGGTTAATAGTGTATTTTCAATTGGTGCTGGAGCGATGTTTTTGCCTCCCGATGTGACGATAATATTTTTTTTGCGATCAGTGATCGTTAAAAAACCATCCTCATCGAGGAAACCAATATCGCCGGTATGCAACCATCCGTTATCATCGATAACCTCTTTCGTTTCGGCTGGTTTCTTGTAATACTCCTTCATGACATGGGGTCCTCGGGTCAATACTTCACCATCTTCCGCGATTTTGACTTCAACCCCACCAGCTTTCAGAGCGGGGCCCACAGTCCCGAATTTTATTTTTTCTTCCAGGTTAGCAGCGATAACAGGAGAGCTTTCCGTTAACCCATAACCTTCTATTATTTTAATTCCTGCCGAATAAAAAAACTCCCCGATCTCTTTCGATAGCGGCGCTCCGCCCGAGACAAAAAACCTTAATCTGCCCCCGACTCGTTCTTGCAGCTTACTAAAAACTAATTTTGTTGCCAGGTTATGCTTAAATTTTAAGAATCCACCGACTTTATTTTTATCCTGTACCTTAGAGTATTTGTCCCCTGTTTTCAAAGCCCAGTTAAATATTTTCTTTTTTGCCGCGCCGCCGGCTGCCGCATTTTCCAATACCCGGTTATACATTTTTTCAAAAAAACGCGGGACGCTGGTCATGATTGTTGGTCTAACTTCACCTAAATTCTGAGCAACAGTGTCGATGCTCTCTGCATAAGCAATTGTGGCGCCCACGCACAATGGACAGAAATGTCCAGCCATTCGCTCAAATACATGACACAACGGTAAGAATGATAAGAAAATATCGTCCGATCCGATTCTTAAAGTTGCAACCCCGCCTTTGACGTTGGAAAGAAAATTATTGTGCGTCAACACCACGCCTTTGGGATTACCTGTTGTACCAGAAGTGTAGATAATACCACAAGGATCATCTGCTTTAATACTCGCGACGGTATTCGCATAGAAGCTTAAATTTTCCTGTTCAAATTTCTGTCCCTTTTCAGAAACATCAGCAAACGGAATCATGTTCTTTGCGAACGACGCGGGCGAATCGATATACACAATATACTTCAGCACAGGAAGATCGTTGATGATCTCCTGAATTTTGCTGGTTTGCTCCGATATCGATGTGATGATAACTTTGGCTTCTGAATCATTCAGGATGTACTCGATCTGTTTCGGAATCAGCGATGGATAGATTGGGACATTTATCGCTCCAAGTGAAAGAATTGCCAAATCTGAAATTGCCCATTCAGGTCGATTTTCTGACAGCAAAGCAATTCGGTCACCTTTTTTAACGCCTAATGATGCTAAACCCAACGCAAAATTCTTGACCTTTTCACCAAATTCCCGGTAGGTAAATCCTTGATATTGCCCAGCGATTTTGGTCATTAGCGCTATTTTTGATCCATGTTCATCTACCGTATTTAGAAACATTTGAGGCAAAGTAGTAGCAGTCATTTTTTTCCCTCCGTTTAATTTAAATAAAAATGGGTGCGGAACTATTAATCCTGGCACCCTCGAGAAGTTATAAGAATTTTATTCACCATGCTGTAATGGGACTGTATTTATTTTCATATTGAGTTAAATTTTGACCCATGATTATAATAATAATGTTTAAAATAAGCAAGATAAATATTTCTCATGGCAAATTTTCAAAGCACCTGGCTTACTCATTAGAAGCTTGTTTATAAAGAGGAAACAAAGGTATAATGGTGCGGCTTTCCTAAAAATGACTGAATCATCATTCAGTGAAAAATCAGAATTGTACGTGAAGTTTTCTTGCAAAAAGAAACCCCTTAGATAAGGGGGGAATCCAAGGGGTTTCGAGAACAAAAAACATCCTATTTTTTCAATGTTTGCATCAATTCCCAATCAAAAGGAATCCCCGCATCATCATCAAAAGAAGTTCGGTCCAATGCCTTTTGCGGATGTTCCATAATTCTTGACTCGAATAACCTTCTAGTTATATAGCGATTTAAGGCGCTATTGATGTCGCGGTTGCACAAGATGTTTTTTCGCCTGTTTTTCATTTCATAACCCTTCAATTTATCAATTAAATCACCCTGATACTTCGCTCGAAAGCAATATTTATGCCAGCTTTCACGCAGCTTAATAAGTTAAATATTATTAATGCGTCATTCTCTGACATATTTGTAATCTCGTTGTTCGCTAATGATTCAAAAATTTATCACATGTATCAAAATTAGCCAATGCAAAATTTGCTCATCTTCCTCATCAAAAAGATTATGTCTGAAAATAAAAGTGTTGAATTAATAAGGAATTTTTAGTATTTTACATCCCGTTTTGTGCATTAAAAAACGGGCAATTCATGCGTGAGCTTCAATACAAAATTTAGTCAACATACGGCTAATAGTCCATCAAAGGAGTTATGATCAAAAATTCTGATTTACATACAATCATTGGCTTCCACCACGCCATTTGTAACTGGTTTACCGAATCGTTCGATCACCCGACTCCCCCGCAAATTCAGGGTTGGCCGCCGATCTCACGTGGTGAAAACACATTAATATTGGCGCCTACTGGCTCAGGCAAAACATTGACTGCATTTCTCGTCTGCATCGACCAGCTTTTAAAAAAACTCATTCAAAATGATCCCCCCGAGGGAGTGCATACACTTTACATTTCGCCGCTCAAAGCTTTGAATTATGATATCGAACGAAATTTGGAAGCGCCAGTTGCGGGCATTCGGCAAAAGGCTTTGGAAGCGAATCTTGATTTGCCAGCGATAAGCGTTGCGGTTCGCACTGGCGATACCACGCAAAAAGAGCGAGAACAAATGCTGCGAAAACCGCCGCATATTTTAATTACCACTCCTGAATCGCTTCATCTGCTCCTGACGTCACAGCGAGCCCAGCGGATATTAAGAACAGTCAATTATGTTATCGTGGATGAAATTCATGCGTTGTCCGAAAACAAGCGTGGCACATTTCTCAGCTTGCTTCTCGAACGGTTACAGCACATCGTTGATAAACCTTTCATCCGAATCGGATTATCTGCTACACAAAAGCCTTTGGAAGAAATTGCCAGATTTCTGGGCGGATCAATTCAAGCGCAAGAAGGCGATCAAATCAGTTTTGTTCCCCGTCCCGTTACGATCATCGATACCGGCATCAGAAAAGAGCTGGATTTGCAAATCGTTTCGCCAGTGGATGATTTTCAGGATTTGCCTGAAAATACGATCTGGCCCGAAATTTATCAGAAGCTTTTAGAGCTGATTCAAGGACATCGATCCACCCTGATCTTTGCGAACAACCGCGCAGCAGCAGAACGGATCACATCAGAAATGAACAATCGGGCAGGGTATGAATTGGTCAAGGCGCATCATGGCAGCATTTCAAAATTTGTCAGGCGAGACATCGAGGAACAGCTAAAGCAAGGAAAATTGACCGCGCTCGTCGCGACAGCAACCCTGGAGCTTGGCATCGATATGGGCGCCATCGACCTGGTTTGCCAGGTGGAATCGCCGAAAGGAGTTGCCCG